>CAISZM010000042.1 GCA_903889965.1 uncultured Elusimicrobia bacterium | reverse complement strand
GGCCGAACCGCCGGCGAAGTTCACGTTCGCCACGTCGCTGAAACTGCTTATGCCGGTGAAGTAGGCCCCGGAGGTAAATGTAGAACCTAAGGTGGTGAAATTAGCCCCGCCTTTCACGGTCATGCTGCTGTTAAAAGTAGACGCGCCGTTTGCGTTAAGTTTGCCGGTAAGGGTGGTATCACCCGTCACGCCCAGCGTGCCGCCCAGAGCCGCCGCGCCGGTCACGCCCAGCGTGCCGCCCACGCCGGTATTGCCGGCCACGGTGACGGAAGTCCCCACGGTAACGTAGCCGGTGGTGGTGACGCTTGCCACGTTCACCAGCCCGAAGCCGTTCATATTCAGCGTTGTGGTGGCGACATGGTTGCCAAGATTGTCGCTAAGGCTGGCGGCGGAAGCCCAGTGGCCCAGGCCGGCGGCGTCCGAAGCCAGTATTTTGCCCGAACCAGCGTCGGTCGCCATCTGGAAACCGTCTACGGTAACCGTGCCGCCAGTAAGCTGGTAGCCGCCCGCGAAACGCGCGCCGAAGGTGTTTATACCGCCGACGATAAAATCAGCTCCCTGCGAGTCGGAAAGAGCGAACGCGCCCGTGTTATTGGCTTTAGCCCGGTAACCGGCAGCGAACGAGTAGCTGCCGGCGGCCGTATTTAGCTCGCCGCCGGAAACCGTGGCATCCAGGCCGCTGGCCGTGTTAGCATTGCCGCCGGATACGGTTGCATCGACGCCGCTGGCGGTGTTGTGGTTGCCGCCGGACACTGTTGCGCCCCCAAGGCTGGCCGTGTTGTCCGTGCCGCCGGAGACGGTGGTTTCCGCCCAGCTGGCATTATTGTTCCAACCGCCGGAGACCGTTGAGTAATTACCGCCGGCGGTGTTATAAATACCCCCGGACAAGACAGAATACGCGCCGCTTCCTACCTGGGTGGCGGCTGCCCTGTATGTCTGAAGATCCACCCCGCCGATACCGCGGGCATTGGGAAGCGCCGAACCGTTCCCCATACCCAGCGTCATCAGGGCGCCGCTGGTGGAGATAAATATCCCGTTGGCGTTAGTTGTAAGGTCAGTACCTATACGCAGGCCGTCGCCCACCATTGTCATCGAGGCCACATTAGTAATGCTGTTCAGCGCCATGTTCAGCGTGGTAGTGGCGATGTGATCTCCCAGATTGTCGCCTGAAACCAGCTGGTAGGCGTAAACCCAGCCCATACCGCCGCCCGGCACCTTCCTAAGAACCTGATCGGCGGCGCCGCCGGCGAAGTGGACGTTCCCTACGTCGCTGAAGCTGCTTATATCCGTAAAGTAAGCCCCGGAAGCGAAGGTGGAGCCGACGGTGGTGAAATTTGCGCCGCCCCTCACGGTCATGCTGCTGTTAAAAGTGGAAGCGCCGTCCACGTTCAGGCCGGAGTCCAGGTCCGCGTCGCTCACTACTTTCAGCGTGCTGTTCAGCGTGGCGGCCCCCACCACGCCCAGCGTACCGACCACGTTGGTATTATTGGCCGCGTCCAGGATTATGCCCTGCGTGCCGTAAGCCCCGCCGGCCAGGAAATTGGTATTGGCTATATGCAGCGAGCCGAAAGGATCCGATGAAGGCACGCCTATCTTGTATTCCGCCACACCCGGGGAAATGAAGCGGATGCCGGCCCCGCCGCCCGCCTTATAAATATCCACGGGTTCGAAGGGATTGTTCGTGCCGATGCCTACCTTGCCGAAAACGTTAAGGCTGTTGTTGGCCGTAAGGGCATTGGCGGTTCCGGAAGAGACGTAAAAAGTGGTGTTGCCCTGCAGCGTATTCTGGTTATGTATGGAGATGGGGTCCATTTCAGCGCCGGAGCCGGAGTAGATATCGTCGGAGCATATCCACACGCTGATGCTGTTGTCCCACTTCAGTATCTGGCCGTTGGAGCAGCCGGACTGGTTCAGCTTTTGCTTGGTAATGGAGGCGTCGGCTATATGGCTTGACACCAGCACCCCGGCCGCTATCCGGTCCCCGTTGATCTGTCCCGTCGTTATCTTTGAAGCGTCCAGGTCGGTCAGGTCCGCCCCGTTCCCGTGGAACCAGCCCCCGTAAACCGCGGAGGCGAAGAAAACCGAATACCCCGGCCCGCCGGCAAAAAGGCTGGAAGCCGGGTTAAGCGTGCCGGTTATTATGGCGTTGGTCGCGATTGTCACCCCGTAGAGGTTATTCGAAACGCGCAGTTCGCCGGACTGGTCGAAATTTATATAGCCGCTTACCGTGTGCGTGCCGAGCGCTATTATGGGGTCCGTACCGTTACCGGCGTGGCTTGCGGCGTGCAGCGTCGGGACGCCTGAATCGCCGGTGGCCCTCCAGGCAGTGCCGCTCCAGAATTTAAGGGTATTGGAAGTGGTATCCATCCACAGGTCTCCGACCGTAGAGGCGCCGGGGTCCGAGGACGAAGTCGTATAACCCTTGCCGGAAAGCAGCAGGCTGTTTATCGCATAGGGAGAGGAGGTTATCTCTTCCCTGGGGGACATCAGCGTGCTCTCCACCTGCAGTTCCAGCCAGAGGCTGCCGTTCTGCCAGTTGGCGATAACGGGTTCCAGAGTGACGCGGAATACTCCGGTGGAAAGCTGTACGGTGTACTCCGGGCTGGTCCACAGCAGGTTTGCGGACGTATCCGACGAGTCATAAATGCGAAAAGTCATCCTGTGGGAACCGTTAGCCAGGAAACCGCTCTGGCGCAAATTGCCCTGGTAGGTAAATTTCACCGGCACCGCCGCGGAGGCTGCGCCGGGAGATAAAAAGGGGCACAGCGCGGAAAGAACCAGCGGTAAAACGAGCGCGCGGGCGAGCACCATGGCCGCCGCTTTAACCTTATTTTTCATGTTCGCCTCTTCCATATTTGGATCCGCACCCGGCTTTTACCAGATGACCATGAGCTTGCCGGTCTTTATGTTGGAACCGGAAATAACGCGCCAGATATACACACCGCTGGCGGCCTTGGTGCCGCTCGCGTTCTTGACGTCCCATGTGGCCACGGGGTAGATCTGGTTCTCGGGTATCGCAAATTTGCGGACGAGGCGCCCGTCTATTGTATAAATCTCTATACTGCCGGTCTGGGGCACCATATTAAAGCTTATCCCCGCGGCTTCCGTACCGGTCTGTCCCTGGCCGGTGCCGGCCTGCGGCCCGTTGGGCCGGAAGGGCACGGGAAAAGCGTACACGTCCGTCACGGAGTCGGCCTTAGCGCCGAGCATGGCGTAAACCCCGGGAACGCCGAATAAAACGCTTATGGACTTGTCGGCGGGATTGGAACCTGATTCCGGCAGGCGCACCCACATGCTGCGGTTTTCATCCAGCACCCAGGTGTTAAGGGTCTCGACGCGCACGGGCGGGTTGGAGCCGTCTACGATCCCGTCGTTATTGTCGTCCGTGTAGCGCATGGTAAGCACGCCCTTCGCGGCCAGGGTGCTCCGGAAAACATCCTGTTCGTCGAAGATATATATCTCCGAGAGGTCGCCGGGGAGAAGCTGCGCCCAGGGGCCTTCATTTATGACCAGCTTGCTCGTGGCGCTGGCTATTTTGCCCGGGGCCACCACAACGGGGGCGTTCAGCGGGTCCGGGTTCATCGTTACGTCGAAGCGGTCCTTATCCACGGAGTTGGGCGGCAGGGCCAGGCGCACGTCCCCGGAAGGCATGCTCGCGAAGGCGGACAGGCCTTTCTGAAAGGATAAATGCGGCGGGTTGTAGAAACCGACGCGGTTGACATATGTCCCCCCGGAAACAAAGCCGGGATTATCGGGCATGGGCGCCTGGGCTATAGAACCGCGGGAATTAAATTCACCCCCCGAAAGATTCCCGCCGCCGCCGTTATCCACCACCGAGGTTTCCACGGTGAAGTCTCCGCCGCTGCCGCTGAAGGCCGATAAGGCGGGCAGGCAGGCGAAAAAAACGACGAGCGCCGCGGAAGCGGGGCCCGTAAACGTGCCTGTATCTAAAATGCGCTTTAGCATGACTATATTATAACCGAGCGGCGCCGGCCAATCCCGAAGAAATCCCGAATAAGTGCTGCGGGATCATTGTAGACCGGGGACCGGGACGCCGTTGTTCCACGCCGCCGGTTATTATTATATAATTATCGCGAGGCTATGGTTGACTTTATACTTTGGATCGTCAGCGATGATCCCAGGCTCTCGGAAGCCTGGTACAGGGTCTTTTCGCGCGAATGCATTAAAGTAGAGCGTCTTGGAACCCTGCAAGCGTTAGGACAGGCCTCTGAGGGCCTTAAGGGCCTGGCTCTGGTTTCACTTGGCGTTGAAGACATGCAGTCAGCCGGAGATCTTAAAGCCTTCATTTCCGGCAGGAAGAACCTGTCCGTTATCGCCGTAGCCCCCCCGCAAAAAGCCACCAACCAGATGATCACCGAACTGCTGGAATCCGGCGCCGACGATTTTATACTTGCGGACATAGACGAACGGGTGCTTCTTTCAAAGACGAAGGCCCATCTGCGCCGGATATTGCCCAACCTTACCTGCTCGCGCACCAGGGTGATGTCCAAGGACGGGGACCTGGAAGTTGACCGCGTGAGGCGCGTGATACGCACCGGCCTCGGCAAAAAACCCTCCAGCCTCGGGAACATAACGCCCAAAGAATTAGATATACTGGCCACGCTGGTCTGCAACGAGGAACATGTAGTGACCCGCAGCTTCCTGATGGACGAGATCTGGAAGGAAAAATCCGGGCAGGTCAACTGCGAGACCATAGACAAGCACGTGGAAACGCTGCGCAACAAACTGGGAGCCTACGGAAAGAACATTAAAACCGTTTACGGCTCCGGATACATGTACCGGCGCGAGGCCGGAAAATAGAGGGGCCGGAGAATTCATGAAAGTACTGGTAGCCGACGACGACAACACTTTCAGGACGCTGGTGACGGAAATACTTTCCGACGCCGGGTACGAAATATCCGCTCACGAGAACGGACGCCTGGCCTGGGAGAACCTCGAGGCCGAGGGCGCCGACATCGCCGTGCTGGATATAAACATGCCCGAGATGGACGGCATAGAGCTGCTCGGCAAGATCCGGGCGGACGAGCGCTTCAAGAGCCTCCCGGTGCTGCTGCTTACCATACGGGCCTTCACCGAAGACCAGGTGCAGGGCTACGAACACGGCGCCGACGATTACCTGACAAAACCTTTCGATAACGATGTGCTGGTCGCCAGGATAAAGGTCCTGGAAAGAAGAATACTAGGAAAATAGGGGGATATAATGGAAACTACACTCACAGTTTGCGCGGTCGTAGCCACGGTGGCCTTCGTGGCCCTGGTGGCCCAGGCGGTACTTACGCTTCAGCAGATACGCCACACGGCCAAGGCCGTGGAGTACCTGGCGCTTAACGCCGACGGGAAGCTTACGGCCCTGGACCCCGTGGTCGGAGCCGTGAAAACGGTTTCGGAGGCCGTCAGCGCGGGCTGGTTCAAGCTGGCCCAGGCCCTCTACGGCGTGTTCTCGAGAAAATAAATGCGCATCCTGAACTTTTTCAGCAGGCTTTACGACGAGGAGATCCTTTGCAAAATGGATTTTCTCAAGAACATCTCCCTTTTCAAGGGGACAAGGCGAAGCCAGCTTATACACGTGCTGGAAAGCCTTCAGGAGCGCACCTACCTCAAAGGCGAAACTATCTTTACGGAGGGCGACATAGGGCGCGCCCTGTTCATAGTGTTCTCCGGAAAGATAGCGCTGTCCCGCCTTGACCGTTCAACCCAGAAAAGCGAGACGATAGCGGAAGTACATCCCGGTGAATTCTTCGGGGAAATGGCCCTGCTGGAAGAAATGCCGCGCACAGCCACCGCCTACGCGCTGGAAGACACCAAGGTCTTTATGCTGTTCAAGATAAAGCTGGAGTCGCTCCTCTTCGCGCGCCCCGTAATAGGCGTCACGATAGCCGCCGCGCTGGCGAAGATAATGTCCGCCCGCCTCCGCGCAATAATAGAAAAGCCCCAGCAGCAGGAATAAATTATGCCTACCGAAGGCGTGAAACAAAAGACCAGCTACACGCAGTTCCTGCTGCCCGCGGCCATAGGCCTGGCGCTGATATATTTCGTGGTGCTGGCGAAGGCTGCCATTTTTCCCTTTATACTGAGCGCGGCCCTGGCCTACATACTTAACCCCCTGATAAGATACTTCGAGGTGCGCGGCATAAAGCGGAGCTACGCGGTGGCGGGCCTCTACATAGGCGCCGGCGTCCTTGTCTTCATAGTGGTCTACCTGCTGTTCCATTTCCTCTCGTTCGAACTTGAGTCGCTGCAGCAGTCCTGGCCGGAATACGCGGGGCGCCTGCAGCAGTTCATGCTTAACCTGAACGCCAAGCTGGTAAAGAACTACCCTTTCCTGGCCTCCCTGAGGCTGGAACAGAAACTGGACCATTTCCTGGAAGTGGCGCCGCAGTTCATACTGGAACTTCTGCCCGCCCTTACCCTGCTTTTCGTAGTGCCGTTCATAACTTTCTTCATGCTTATAGGCGGCTCCGGGATAATAGACTACCTGCTTAGCCACCTCCCGTCAAAACACGCCGAGATCATACTGCACATAACCTCGCGCATAGACGCCTCCCTCGGCAACTACCTTCGCGGCATCCTCACGGAAGCCTGTATAATTTTCCTGATATCGTTCACGGGACTCCTGGCGATGAACCTCAACTATGCGGCGTTCATAGCCATACTGATAGGCATCTCCAGCATCGTGCCATACCTCGGCGCCATAGTGGGCGCGGTGACATCGTCCATAGTGG
>CAISZM010000041.1 GCA_903889965.1 uncultured Elusimicrobia bacterium | reverse complement strand
GTGCAAGGGAGCCGGGGACGTCATACGCGCGGCCCAGGAGTGCCAGGACTGCATGGACCTTAAGATAACCTGCCCGGATTGCTGCCTGACGACCGGCCCCGCGCCCAAGTCAGGCGTTTTCGAGTCAACGCGCTGCGCCATAGGCGGGGATCCGGCTTTTATGGGAGCGACCTGCAAAACGGCCGATGACGCCGCCTACAAATTCGACGAGGGAAGCTGCCCGGACTGGTCCTTCTATTACACCAACCTGCAATGGGCTATCTTCGGCTCCTGCCGGAGCACCCTGACCAGCGCTACGGCGACACAGAAAATAGGCTGTCCGTCCCTCACCGCGGTTTCTAAAGATGACCCTCCCGACCCGGACCTGCCCGACGCTCCTCGGTCAAAACATAATGAGCCGTCTATCAAAGGGTGCGACGACTATCTGCATAATTTTCCGGGGCATGATTACTTCGACCACGGCTCCACCCCTACCGCCACCGCGGCGTACCAGGCTTTCGTAACCGCCTGCAAAGTCGACGCCAATAACCGCGAAATGTGCGCGAACAGTATAAACTGCTGCAAGCAGAACGTAACTTGCGGAATAGCCTCGACCACCTCCAAGCCCTCAAATTACGACACGAATTGTTCGGACTCGGCCTGCAATAAAAGGGTCGAGGGATGGGAAAAGCCGGATAAAACGGTAACTACCTGGGATGGAAAGATAAAAGAGTGCCACGCCCTCTCAACACAGGACTGCGTGAACCTGAAGATCAGGGCGGCTAATTACCTCAGCGTCTGCGATGATTGTTTCCAGCCGATCTACGCCGGCGATAACGACTTTTACTACAAGTTCGTGGCAAAAAGCAAGGAAAGCGTAGTTATCCTCTGGAAATTGTACGCGGTCTCGGCCTCCGCCGCCTCTCCGACCACTTACTTTTACAGCAAAATCCGCGTCGAGGACGCGACGGGGCATACCATCACCCAAAGCCCCGTGCATCAGAAAGGCTTTGCAGGAAGCTTCAACATTTTCAGCGCGCTTTCCGTTCCGGGCGATTCGCTTAAGCAGGGGGAAGTATACTACGTAAGGCCTTATTACTTTGTGGCAAAGGACCCGACCGTCCTGCCCTACCCTCCCGGCCTGCAGATGAGAGTGGAGGGCGCTGAATTAATGGCTGTAAAGGTAAGGCAATAGGACAATAAAGGGGAAAATATATGAAAAAGGTTATCGGGGGCATAGCGGTATTGCTGTTGGGGGGGGCGGGACTTTTCGCCCAGTCCGGAGGAGGGGCAAATCCTTCTCCCGCGCCAAAGACGTTCAAAGTGGAGGGGGCGAATGCGGTCAGCTATGTACCGACGCGCTGGCCCCAATTCACCGCGGTTTCCGCCTGGGATAATAAGGCTTGCGGCGCTAAACTTAAGGACGAATGGGGCTTGAAAAAGAAACATGAAACGCATCCCGCAGTAGCGGCCTTCAACTTCGCCCCGGTGGCCATCCTCTCCGAGGACATAGACTTCAAGAAAAACGTGGGGACCGCCTATAACAAAACCGCCAGCATCGTTGTCACGTGGACGGTCAGGATAGAAGGCGACTCCGTGTCGGCTAACCCGGCGACGGCGTGCAGTCCCTTTCACGGTACCACTTCCCAGAAGTTCCCGGGAGGGGACGCCCTGACCATGCTCTATATAAAGGACCGCGGGCAGGTGGGCAGGTCGGTATCCATGACTTTCCCTGATTTCCCGGACAGGTCGAGCTATAACCCCTATCCCCCGCCCCCTCCGCCGCCTTCCCACGACCCCACCACCACGGGCAGCGTGACACTGACGGCTAAGGATTTTGGCGGGACTATCCCGGACAAGTTCACGCTGGAAGTAAGGTGGATGAACGATACCTACGGCGCGGAGATAACAAGCCCGGCCAATATGCGCAATATGACGATCACCATATTGCCGATAGGGAAGTAAGCCGGAAGTTCAGTTCGTTGCCGCCGTTTAGACACGCCTAAACGGCGGCAATAACATCCATTAAACGGCAGCAGGATGATCGTTTATGATGAGGCTAATAACCGCGTTTCCCCGTAGGTCCAAAACCCAGCCAGACTGCGGAACGGCGGGAGTGCGCGCCAGCGGCTCCCCCGGCCCGGGGGCAGGGACGGGAAAGGCCGGAGCGAAGCGCGGGTTCACCCTTGTGGAAGTACTGGTGGCGCTGGTCATACTGGGTTTTTCAGCGTACGGTTTTGCCATTATGACCATCAGCAGCAAGCTTTGGCTGAGCAAGGCTTATTACAAAGCGAAGGCGATGGAGATAGCTTCCACGAAAATGGAGGAGAACCTGGCTAAAAGCTACTCCGGCATCGCTGCCACATCGGGGACTAAATGCCTGGGCGCCGACTGGGAGGAGGATCTTGATCCCGACGCCTGCGCGGCAAAGGGAGGCATTCCTTACAACTGGAACGTGGCGGTTTCAGATCCGTCTCTCAAAACAGGCGCGATTCCGTACAAAAAGATAGAAACCACCGTTGAATATTTGGAAGCGGGAACCAAACGCAAGATAGGCTTAACGAACTTTATACCTTACCCGTACATCCACGTCTATACCGAAAACACCACTTTTCCCGCTACGTCGTATCCATTCCCGCCCACCCCTTACAACCCCGGCGGCGTGAACGACGGTTATACGCTGGTCAGCAGCTGTGTCTTTAATTTCGAAGTAAAAAAGAACATCCAGGTTTCATATAACCTTTCCCTGCGTATAGAGTCGGGAGATAACATCGAGGCCATGGACACGATCTGGACGCGCTGCAAATTGACTACCGCTACGGGCGTGGTTAAATACGCTTATCCGCAAACGCGCACCCCTATAATCAGCCAGCCCGTAATAAACAACTGGGTCCAATTCGACAAGATAGACCCGGGAAGGGCCACGCTGGTGATAGAATGGGCGAGACAGAACAAGAACAGCGCGTTGATAAAGGCCACACAATTGTCGCTGAAGGCATCTAATGTGGTAGTGATAGCGGTGGAGAATCTGGATTAACGGCGAAGAACCTGGACGCATTATGAAACGCGGATTCACGCTGATAGAAATGTTCGTCTCCATGGCCATTTTCTCCGCCATGCTGCTTACCGTTCTGCTCGTGGTCTCATCCATCGCCAAGCGGGTCAGCGGGGACACCGACGAAGCCAGGCTGCGCGTAGAGATAAACTACGCCCTGGACAACATAAAACTGTACACCATCAGCGCCGCCAAGGTAGCCGCGGACTCCACCTTCTCGCCGCCGCCCGCAGGCGGGCAGGCAGAAAAGTCGGAGTTCGGCTTCCAGGGGGAAAAGAACGTATACAATATCACTCCCGCCGTCATTACAGACAACACTGATTACAGATACTACAGGAACGACGCGGGGGACATAGTTCTGATGTCGGCGGCGGTCGGTACCGAGGAAGTCCTGGTGTCGTCCAGGTTCAGCCCGCAGATAACTTTTACGTATAAGAGCGGCTTCGAGCCCAACTTTTTGGAAGTGACGATATCCGGCACGGCAGGTAAACTGAACCCGCAGCGCATCTCTAAAACGGCGGGACTGCGGCTGTGGTTCGCGGGGGTAGTCCAATGATACTGATGATCTTCAGCCTTTTGTCGTCCACCATGATACTTCTGTCCGGGTTTGTGGATTTCTCCACCAGCTCGTACGCCCTGCTTAGCACGGATTTTAAACGTTCGGCGGACGTGAACGCGGTCAATGCCTGCCTGGTGTACGGGGACATGGAAATGCGGGCCAAGATCCTGCCGGGCGCATATACCGAGAAAGCACCTCTCAAAGCGTCATTGGGCTGCCTGGCCTCCGTTTACGATAAGGCGAAGGGCAAGGACGTGTGCAGCGAGGAGCTCACATGTTCGTCGTGGGTGGCAGCGGGAAAGATCGGCGTAAGCGTCTCAGGCGGAGCTCCTAAATCACCCTAAACGAGGTTACATATGGGCGGAATACGCGCGGACAAGGCAGGGTTCACCATCATTGAAATAGTCGTAGTAGTGGCTATTGTCAGCATCCTGTTGCTCGCGGCAAACCCCGGAGGCAACCGTTCAAGGGAACCGCAGATCGGCAAAAAAGGGGAAATGGACCTTATCTCGATATACAACGCGGAAAAGAGTTATAAACTGGATAACACGGCCTACACAACGAACCTGGCCGATCTGACCAGTACGGTGTCCACCGCGGCCTTCAGTTCGATTTCCGTAAACGCTATGAATTTCACCTACGTGATCACTCTCCCCGGGACGGGATTTAAAGTTACGGGCACCAGGACCGGGTCCGGGATATGCAAGGGCAAAACGATATCCATCAACTCCGCGGGGCTCGTCTGTACGGTTAAAGGCCCCGGTTGCCTTTCTGATGGCTGTTCTTACGCGGGGATCAATATCTGGCGGTAAAAGGCGGACATGAGGGGGAAATTATGAGACGCGCATTCACATTCCTGGCTGCGGCGCTTTTCTTCGGGGGGCAGCTTTCCGCGCAGGTAGACGGAAGGGCGGCGCCTTCCCCCGCTCCGAAAGTGTTCAGCACCGTGGGAGCCGCGGCCGCCGCCTATGAACCTACTCGCTGGCCCGACTTCGTCAGCTATTCTAGCGACAATCCCGGCTGCGGCGCCTGGATGAAAGACTCACTGAGCCTGAAGCTTAAAAGCTCCACGCAGCCGGCTATATACACAAAAGCCGCCCCGCGGAGCATCCTGTCGACCACGGTCGACTTTAACAAAGAGATCGGCGCCGCCTATAATAAAACCGCTACAGTCGTGATAACCTGGACTGTAAGGATAGAAGCTTACCCGGTCGAGATAAACCCCTGGAGCGGAGTTACGCCGGGCCTCTGCAGCCCCTGGCACGGGACTTACACGGAAGATTTCCCCGGCGGGGAGGCAAGGACCATGCTTTACATAACGCCCCCCGGCTCGGCGGTAGGAGTTCAGAAGGGGAGAAAGGCTACCATGACTTTTCCGCCCCTCGCGACCCAGACCAACAATAACCCCAGCGACCCCACGGTCACGGGCAGCGTGACCCTGACCGGCTCCGATTTCACCGGCGGGGAGATACCGGACACCCTTAAGCTGGATGTGATGTGGGAAAACGACACTTATGGCGCGCAGATCCAGACGCCGGCTAATATGCGCAACATAACGGTCCTGGTAGTGCCTGTGACGCGGTAGGCGGCATTTCTCGGTTCGGGTTAGACGAGGTGAAAGAACAAAGGAAGAACAAAGGGAGAATTGTATGAAAATCATAATGACAGTAATGGCGGTGCTCTTATTCCCGGTGGGGGGGCTTTTCGCGCAGTCAGTAGCCGTTTCCCCGTCGCCGAAGTCCTACAGTGTCGTCGGGTCGGGGGACGCGTCCCTCGGAATGACACGCTGGCCGAACTTCGTAAGCTACTCCAGCGACAATCCCGGCTGCGGCGAGATGCTTAAAAAAGTATTAAGCAAACAGCTCAGGGCGGGGACTCCTGCGCCGGCAGCTATCTCGGGCTTGACCCTGGCGATAGACTTCAAGAAGGATATAGGGACAGCCTATAACAAAACAGCCGCGATCATGGTCACGTGGACGGTCAGGATCGAAGGAGCCGCGGTGGAGGTCAACCCGTGGACATGGGGCCTCTGCAGCCCCTGGCATGGCAGCGTCACTGAGGACTTTCCCGGCGGCGACGCCAAGACCATGCTGTATGTGAACGGCGTCATGAAGGGGAGGCAGGCGGTTATGACCCTGCCCGCCATGCCGCAGATCATTGACGTGAACGTCAACGACCCCACGGTCACTGGCAGCGTAACGCTCACGAAGGCTGACTTTCCCGGAAACGTTATCCCGGACACGGTCAACCTGAGCGTCATGTGGGTGAACGACACATACGGCTCGAGCATTACGAGCCCTGCGAATCAGCGCAACATGACCGTGTTCATATTGCCTGTAGCGCAGTAAGACCAGGCGCCGGCCAGCCGCGCGGCGCAAGCGGAATAGCGAACAGCCGGCGGAACCGCATAGCGCGGTTTCCGCCGGCTGTTTTATGTTCGCGGGCTAGAGGAACAGTTTCATTGCCCAATCGTATATGTAGAGGAGCGGAAAGAAAGCCAGCGTTGAAAAAACTATGCACTGCGAAACCAGGTCGGAGTCGAAGTCGAATTCTTTGGCTATTATAAAATTCAGTACCGCCACGGGCATTATCATCTCTATGAATGCCACCCTTGGAACAAAACCCGAAAATCCCGACAGGCGGGCCGTTACGATATAAAAAAAAGGCAGCAGAATAAGCTTGAGGCCGCTGACCAGCGCGATGCGCGGCAGATTATTCGCAACGCGCTTGCCGTACAGGCTGGCTCCTATGGTGAACAGGGAAAGCGGGAGCGTGGTATGCCCGATATCCGACAGGACACGGCGCGGGAGTTCCGGGATCCCAAGCCCGCTCCAGGAAATAAGAAGGCCCGCCACCGAAGACCAGAGAACCACGTTTCGGCCGAGAAGCCTCACGAAACCCGAATGGCGGCTTTTGTCTTCGCGGATCGAAGACATTATAAAGAAGCCCGCGGTAAATATACAAACGTTATGAATGGACGCCACGATAGCCGCGTATCCGATAGCGGCCTCTCCGAGACGCATAGCCGCCACCGGGAAGCCCATGTAAGCGGTATTTCCGAGCACTGAAACTATCACAAGCAGACGGGCCAGGCGCCAGTCGAACGCGCCCGCCCGCCAGAGCGCCCACACTACGATCATCACCGCAAGGAGCGGCGCCGTATTGGCGCAGACGAACTTCCAGCCGAGGCCGGTAAGGGGGGTGTCGGCTATCTTCACTATGGTGAGGGCGGGCAGGGCCAGGTAGTAGAGGTACTGGTTAAAGGCCTTTTCAGAGCCTTCCTGGATTATGCCGTACTTGCGGAACAGCCACCCGGCCGCGAGTATCGAAAACAGATTGGCGATAATGATGGTCATAGGCTGAAAGTCTTTGCGCCGTTCCCGTCCGCGGGCCCGCCCGTCTTGCGTTCATGCCCGGACGGACGCTTCACCTTAAGAAAAGCAGCACTATTATCTGGGCGGACATCACGCGCAGTATCATCACCAGCGGGTACACCGTGGAGTAAGACATGGCGGAAAGGTTGGACGACGGGTTCATCGCGTTGGCGAAGGCAAGCGCCGGGGGGTCGGTCATTGAGCCGGCCAGCACTCCGCAAAGCGACATATAGTTAAGCTTGAACTTGGCCTTGGCCAGTATCCCCACTATCAGGATAGGGATAACTGTTATCAGGAAGGAGAATAGAACGATATAGAGGCCGTTGCCGTTAAGGAGGGTCTCGAAGAACCTGCCGCCGGCTTTAAGGCCCACGCAGGACAGGAAAAGCACTATGCCAAGTTCCCGCAGCATAAGATTTCCGGCGGGGGGGAGGTACCAGTTGAGCGGGCCTATGTGCTGGATATAGCTCAGCAGTATAGCCATTATGAGCGGCCCTCCGGCCAACCCCAATTTTACAGGTTCGGAAAGGCCCGGGAGCGCTATGGGTATGGAACCCAGGAGCACGCCGGCCGCTATGCCGATGAAGGCCGGGATAAGCTGCGGGCTGTTGAGGTCCTTGGGAGAGTTCCCAAGCATGGCGGCGGCCCTGGCCACGGCGTCCTCTTCGCCTACTATCACCAGGTTGTCGGCGAACTGCAGCACGTAGGAATCCGAGACAAGGAACTCCACGTCGGCGCGGGCAACGCGCGTGGCCGCCACGTCATAGCGGGATTCAAGCCGTATCTCGTCCAGGGTTTTGCCTATCACTTCCTTCCGCGTGACTATGACCCTGGAATAGATTATGCGGCTGGGAAGCTTTTTCAGGTCCATCTCGCTCTTTGAGCCGACCACCAGGGTGAATTTATTCACGTTCACTTCGTTGCCGACGGCCAGCAGGACGTCTCCCGCGCGTATGACGGTGTCGTCGTGGGCCACGGCCATTTTCCCGCCGCGGTAATAGCGCGATACCACCACGCCCAATTCGTTTATAGCCGGGATATCTCCGACCTTGAGACCGTCCAGGTTCCTGTTCTCCACCGCTATACTGAGGGTCGTAAAGCCGGCGGCGGCCTTCTCGGCCTGCACCTGCAGCATATCGCCGGCGGCCTGGGCCTTAAAGATCCGGCGTATCAGCACCATCGTGAGGATTATCCCTAATATAGCGCCTGGATAGGCCAGCGCGTAGCCCACGGAAGCGCTGTTGGCCGCCTCGGGGTTTATGGCGCCCAGCGTCTGCTGCGCCGCGGCGAGGGATGGCGTATTGGTGACGGCGCCGGCATACATTCCGACGGCCGTAGGGATGTCGAAACCCGCCAGGCGCGCCGCGGCCAGGGTGACGGCAACGCCGCCGAGCACCACTCCGGCCGCTATCAAATTAAGCCGTATTCCCTCCTTGCGGAAAGAGGAGAAGAAGCCGGGGCCCACCTGGGTTCCGATGGAGTAGACGAACAGTATCAGCCCGAAATCGCGCAGGAATTCCAGGGTCTCGTGATTTATATCCAGGCCAAAATGCCCGAAAATGATGCCGGCGAACAGCACACCGGCTATACCGAGATTTATCCCGAAAAGCTTGATATTTCCTATGGCCAGCCCTGCGGCCGATACGAGCATTATGACGAAAGCGGACCCGGCCACGGACTGGGGTGAGAAAAGCGGTGATAAGAATTCCATATCTAATTTTAGCAAAATACTGCCCGGGAGGGCCCGGCCGGATTCCTGGAACCAGGTTCCTCCTGGAGGCCGTAATTTAATATATTATTACTGCGGCGCAAGCGTCAGGAACGGAGGCAACATGACAACCGGAAAGGAAAAACGAAATCCCTGGCTATTCGTGCCCACCACATATTTCGCGGAAGGGCTCCCATACGTCCTGATAAACTCGGTTTCGGTCATACTCTACAAGAACCTGGGCGTGTCCAACGCCGTAATGGCATTCTGGACAAGCTGGCTGTACCTGCCCTGGGTTATAAAAATGCTCTGGGGCCCCATGGTGGACATGTACGGCACCCGCCGCAAATGGGCCGTCTATTCCCAGCTCCTGCTGGCCTGCTGCCTGGGCGCGGCAGCCGTTTCCCTGACAGGCCGGCATTTCTTCGCCGCCTCACTGGCAGTTTTCGCCGCCGCGGCCTTTGTTTCGGCCACGCACGACATAGCCGTGGACGGCTTCTACATGCTGGCCCTGACCCGGGAAGACCAAGCTTTCTTCGTCGGGATACGCTCAATGTTCTACCGCTTCGCGATGATATTCGGAACCGGGTTCCTGGTTTACCGCGCCGGGAAGATACAGGAGGCCACCGGAGACGCGGCGGGAAGCTGGAGCCTGATGCTCGCGCTCACCGCCCTGCTCTTCATACTCCTGTTCATTTACCACAGGTTCCTGCTGCCCTACCCGGCGGAGGACCTGCCCAAGGCCAAGGCAGCGCCGGGAACGGTCCTGCGTTCCGCAGGAGCCCTTTGCGGCTACCTGGCCGGGGCGGGCCTGCTCATCTGGCTGTTCAACAGCCTGAGCGGAGTATGGCTGAAGTTTACCGCCGCCGCGCTGATAACCGCCTCGGTCGTCATCGCCTGCCGCCGGTACCTGTTCCCCTACTTCAAAGAAAAGATAGGGGGGGAGGGGAGTTCTTTCAATGAGGCCTTCGTAACCTACTTCACGATGGACGGCATAGGCTACACGATCGCCTTCATACTTCTATACCGGCTGGCCGAGGCGATGCTTCTTAAGATGACGCAGCCTTTCCTGCTGGACGCGGTCAACAAAGGCGGCCTGGGCATACCGACGTCCGAAGTGGGAATAATATACGGCACCGTTGGCATGACGGCCCTTGTTGTCGGCGGCATACTTGGCGGCTGGCTTGTCTCGAAGTACGGTTTCCGGCGCTGTCTGTGGCCTATGGTTTTCGCACTGCACGTTCCGGACGCGTTCTATTTATACATGGCGTACGCCCAGCCGGTGCTCGGGCAGATGCTCATGTTCGGTCACAGCATCCCTTTCGGCTCGGTTCCGCTGCTGGTAGCGGCTGAGCAGTTCGGCTACGGTGTGGGATTTACTATCTTCACGATGTACCTGATCATGATATGCCGGGGTAAATACAAGACGGCCCACTACGCGATTTCCACTGGGATCATGGCCCTGGGCATGATGGCCCCGGGGATGATAAGCGGCATGCTCCAGGAAGCGGTAGGTTACCGGCACTTCTTCCTGGCTGTCTGCGTTCTGACCATCCCCGGAATACTGGTCATCTTCCGCCTCCCTATAAAGGAAGAAGCAAGGTAAAGCGGGGCGCCGGCCGCGGACCGGTTTGCTCCGGGCAGGGAACGGTCTTCCGACAATTTATTTATTTGCCGCGGCTTTCTTCGAGGGGGAAGAACAGTTCGGGAGGCAGTCCTCGGCGCAGTCCAGCTTGCAGGGTTCTATGTGTATCGTAGGATACACCGAACCCAGCTTTCGCTCCAGCTCCGCGGCTATCCTGTCCGTAATGGCGTGCGCCGCGTCCACTGAAATATTGCCGTCAACCACCATATCGAACTCCACGAACTTGACGGCCCCGGCCTTGCGGGTACGCAGGTTCTTAAAGCTTATAACGCCTTCCTGGGCTTTTATCGTTTTGGCTATCTCCGCGTCCTGCTCCTCGGGCAGCGAGATATCAAGCAGGTCCCCGAGCGACTGCATGGTAAGGTCGTAGGCCGCCTTCACGATAAGCAGGGCCACAAATATGGCCACGACCGGGTCTATCCACAGCAGGTCGTGGCCATCGAAGAAAAGACCGAAGAACCAGATAAGCGCGAGTCCCGCCATAACGCCCATGGAAGTATAGACGTCGGTGCGCAGATGCCAGGCGTCGGCCTTTATAGCCACCGAATCGGTGTCGGCTCCGATCTTAAAAAGCATGGTCGACACCGCCATATTGATAAAAGAGGATACGGCCATCACCAGTATGCCCCAGCCTATCATCTCTATCGGCCGGGGGTGGTGCAGCTTTATTACTGCCTCGTATATGATCCAGGCGGAAGCCCCGAATATAAGCAGGGCCTCCAAGAAACCCGAGATATTCTCGAATTTGCCATGGCCGTAGCGGTGTTCGCGGTCGGCCGGCTTGCCCGAAGAATGCACGGAGAAATAGGCTATCAGCGCGGCCGTCAGGTCTATGCCGGAATGTATGGCCTCAGAAAGAACGGAAACCGAGCCTATGGAGAGGCCGACGATGAGCTTGAAGACGACAAGGGCGGCGTTGGAGGCCACCGAGAGCCTCACGACCTTTATCTTTTTTCCCTGCGCCGAAGAATTTGTGTTCATTACGGGTGAAATATAAAGCCCGCCTGTTTTCCCTTTCAGAAACCCAGGCGGGCCTGTGCGCCATGCCCGGAGGCAGGCGTCTTATTTTTCTATCTTATTCGCACTTTATGCACTGCACCGGGCAGTTGGCCGCGGCGGTTTTACAGGCGTCTTCCTTACCGGCGGGCACCGGGCCTTTCACCATGGCCTTATCGGCGTTCATCTCAAAAACTTCGGGACAATCACTGGCGCAAAGGCCGCAGCCTATGCAGGAGTTGGCGTCTACAGTAGCTTTCATATCGATACCTCCGTAATTTTCTTTCAAATCGCACTGTTATTATACTTAAAGTTGCGGTTACGCTCAATATTCCGGCCCGGTGAACGCAGGACCCGCGGCGGCTTTTATTCGCTTATCCGGCGCCCGGTCGCTGTGTCGAAAACGTGCATATTCTTATAGTTGAAACAGAGGCTGACCGCGCTGCCCGGGCTGCGGTCGAAGAAGGCTTCCACCGTAGCGAGCAGGCGCATCCCGCCCGCCTTTATGTACAGATTCTCGCGGTGGCCCAGCAATTCGCAGACCTCCAGCACGCCGTCCATCTTGGAGGAACACTGGTCGCCGTCGCGGCCCACCAGCACGTCGTCCGGGCGCACACCGACCGTAACCTCGCGGCCGTCCTGCTTCGCCGGATTGGCGAGGAGGAAGGGGGGGATATATAGGTTTATGCTCTCGTTGATGAAATGGAGCTTCCCGTCCTCGAGGGAAAGCCTGC
>CAISZM010000040.1 GCA_903889965.1 uncultured Elusimicrobia bacterium | reverse complement strand
CGTCGTTATCCACTATCCAGACATCCGGGGCCGAGATGAAATTCTTGCCTATGCTTATTTCCGCGGAAGCCCAGATCGTCGTGCCGCGTAGCAGGCCTTCTTGCCGCATCATGCGCACTTCTTTTATCTGTTTTACGCTCATCATGACCTCCCTCCTGCCTGGAAACACTTAGTTGTTTCCTAACAGGGTATCTTTTGGATTTAGGAGGGTCAAAATTCGCTGCTACTGGTGGGTCAAAATTGCCTGCAACTTTACAGTTGAAGATCATCCATCTGAGAAAAATGGCGTCGAGAGACGGTCTTTTGAACGGGAAGATACGGGAAGGTGTGAATTTTTACATCACCGGCTACCATCCCGTGTTTTTATTTGCGCGCTGTCTATATCATCTTAAGGACAAGCCTTTCCTGGCAAGTTCATCCGGCGTATTTTTTGGCTACTTAAAATCGTGGTTTCGAGGAGAACCTCTGGTGGTCAGCCCGGAAGAGAAAAAATTTCTTCGCAGCCAGCAGTTGCGCAGGCTCTTTCTTGGTAAAAAATAGTCACGCGCCCCAGGGCCTTTTTCCCGTCGGGGCGGCTCAATGAGGATCGCATACGTTATATCTTGAAACTGCGGCCAAGGTCCAACGACTGTTAGTTCACGCCGGAGATCTTGCCCGTCTTCGGGTCGTAGCGCCAGGCGTATTCGATTGATTAGGTTTGTTGTAGGGCATGCCGTAAGCCTGGTAGAGGGCCTGCTGGGCAGGTTCGTTCTCGCGCAGCCCTTTGCAAAAAAATATAAAAATGGAAGCCCGGTGTCCGCAGTGGTTATGATGCGTCGATTTGAATATCCGGAGGTTTAGCCTTTGCCACGGATGGCAGGTTACTGTGAATGGAAATAGCGTACATTACCGCTGACGATCCCGAGTCCCCGTTTTCATGGTCGGGCATCAGTTATTACATGTTTAGGGCTTTAAAGGACCAGGGATTGGGTGTGACCCATGTGGGGAAGTCTTTGCGGAACGGCAGATCTTGCTTGCCGCGTTCATTCCAGAGGATTCTTAACAGCCTTGTCCCCCTTTCCCCTCTTACGGACATGATAGCGGCGGCGGATCGATCTGCCGCGCTTCTGGAAAAGGAATTGCGTGTTAAATCCTATGACGCGATATTCACTCCCGTATCTTCTCGTGAAATTGCCCTCCTGAACACCAACCTCCCTATTGTTTATCTTTCCGACGCCACTCCTGGGCTTTTGGCGAATTATTGACCAGGAACGGTACTTGCGGCTGGCTATATCAGCCAGAAGGATTTACGAAACCAGGTTGAACTGGAAAGAATGGGGGACCCGCGTCCGCGGGGTCCTTGAAACCCTTGTTAAGGTTTAAAGCCTATTTGTTCACGCCGGAGATCTTGCCCGTCTTCAGGTCGTAGCGCCAGGCGTATTCGAGCGAGGAGAGCTTGTTGTAAGGCATGCCGTAAGCCTGGTAGAGGGCCTGCGGGGTAGGTTTGTTCTCGCGCAGTCCTTTGCAAAAAATATAAAAAGACTCCCCCTGCTTCAGTTTCAGCAGGAAGCGCACCACGCTGTATGACTCGGCGTACCAGAGGCGCACGCTGTCCTCGTCCGCCCCTTCGAGGCTGTCTATACGCACCAGGTCGTTCAGCTTGAAGCCGCTTCCGCCCTCCAGGGCCTTCAGGTTCTGGGCCAGCCAGTCCGGAGTGGAGTAGCCGCGCTCGGATTGTATGTAGGTGGCCAGGCCCTCGCTGAGCCAGAGCGGGCTGGGGTGCGATGCGGGGAAGAAGCCGTCGAAATATATGTGGGTCAGCTCGTGGGCAAGAATGCCGAACGCCTCATCGCTTTTGTAAAGGTAGATCTCCCTTCCGCTGGATGAGGCGGTGCCGCCGGACCAGGCCGGCCTGCCGGTTAGGCGCCTGTAAGTATCCTGGCTGTTGGAGAAGAAAATGAAGACCTTCTTGTCGCGGGTCCACGGGGAGAACGATACCAGGTCCAGCATCATGCTGCCGTGCAGGGCCTCCACCGTGTCGGAAAGTTCCGCGGAGACCTCGGTTCCTTCCTCGTATATAACGAAGTTCCGGGTGACCTTCATGGCGAACCCCTGCGGCGCCGCCGGGTAAGACTCGTCGGTTGAAGCGGCCGCTGCTGTCTTCCCCCCGGAAGAGCGCTCCGGCATTACGGGCTCGGAGGGTATGTCTTTTATCGCGGACCACGGCTTGATGAGGCTCATCGAGCTCAGCGGGGCTTTGGCCGGCTTAATTATGGCGCCCGCCCCCGCGGGCTGCGGGACCTCCGTACCGGGGCCCGGAATATAGCGCTTGGCCGCCGGGGGCTTTGAGGGTTTGCCCGTGAATGGATTATCTTTTATCCTGAATTGGCGTAGTCCGGACATGTCCTTGTTCATGTACTGGTACATGAACAAACCCCAAAGGGCTATTACCAGCCCCCAGAAGATTATCCGCAGTTTCGCAAGAATATCCATTATCGGTGTTTTTTAAAAACGACTATATAGCGGTCCTCTGTTTCCCCCGGCAGGCGGTAAGGGAAGGTTTCCTCCGCGGCCGCGCCGGCCCTGCGCAGGGCGGCTTCCACGGCCGGCCTTGAACCTGCCAACTGCGCCGCGCTCTGCCAGGCGAGGAAGACTCCGTCATCAGCCAGTATATTTAAGCATTGGGGCAGTATGTTTTCAAGCTGTCCCATGGCCCGCTCCGTCACGGCGCCGTATCTGCGTCCCGGGCCGCCTCCCCCCTCACCCAGCCGCCGGTGGAAAACGGACGCGTTTTTCAACTTCATGGCGGAGGCGGACCAGTTGAGGAAGGCGCAGCGCTTGCCGCTGGAATCGAACAGGTCGAAATTGAATTCTTCCGTGACGGCGGCCAGCGCGAGCCCTGGGAAGCCGGCCCCGGAGCCAGCGTCCGCCACGAACGAGCCGGGCTTGAGCAGCCGGCGCAGCAGCGGCGCCGCGGCGAGCGAGTCCAGTATGTGCCTGCCCCAGAGGTGCGGCTCGTCGGATCTGGAAACAAGGTTCAGGACGGAATTTTTTTCTTTCAGCCCGGCAGCGAACGTTTCCAGCCTGGCCAGGCTTCCGGGTTTCAGTTCCAGCCCCCAGGCTGCGAGGGTTGCCGCGTCGGATGCGTTCATTTCCCGCTCCCCGCGCGCCGCTTCTCAAGCATCACCCAAAGCAGCTGCAAGTCGGACGGGGTCACGCCCGGTATCCTGCCGGCCTGAGCCAGGGTTAGCGGCCGGTTCTTCTCCAGCTTGTGGCGCGCCTCGTTCGGGAGCGCCTTAACGGCGTTGTAGCTGAAATCTTCCGGTATGCGCAGGTGTTCGAATTTTTTCATCTTCTCCGCCTCTTTACGGTTGCGCTCTATGTAAACCGTGTAAGAGCGCTCTATGGTGGCGGTGGCCCCGGCTTTCTCCGGGGTCCAGGGTCCGGCGGGGAAGCGGGTGCGGGGGCGGGGTTCCCCGGCTTTGAGGGCGAGGACGGCGGCGCGGTAAGCATCGAAGTTCCCCTTGAGTTCCGCTGGCAGCAGGCCGAGTTCAAAACCGCGCGGCGCAAGGCGCAGGTCGGCGTTATCCTGCCTCAGGAGCAGGCGGTACTCCGCGCGCGAGGTGAATATGCGGTAAGGTTCGTCCACGCCTTTAGAGACAAGGTCGTCGATCATCACGCCGATATAGGCCTCATCCCTGCCGAGGATGACAGGTTCCCTGCCGGAGGTCAGGAGCGCCGCGTTGATCCCGGCGATGAGCCCCTGCGCGGCGGCCTCCTCGTAGCCGGTGGTCCCGTTGATCTGCCCGGCCATGAAGAGTCCCGGGAGCGGGCGGGTTTGCAGCGTGTAGTCCAGCTGCGAGGGATCGGAGTAATCGTATTCTATGGCGTAGCCGGCCCTCATTATCCTTGCTTTCTCGAGGCCCGGCACCGAGCGTACTATCTCCGTCTGGATCTCCTCCGGCAGGCTGGTGGAAAGTCCGTTTACGTAGTATTCCCTGGTGCCGAAGCCTTCGGGCTCGAGGAAAAGATGGTGCGCGCCGTGGTGCGGGAATTTAACCACCTTGTCCTCTATCGAAGGGCAGTAGCGCGGACCGGTGGATTTGATCTTGCCGCTATACAGGGGCGAGCGGTGGAGGCTTGCGGATATGACCGAGGCTGTGCGCGCGGTCGTGCGGGTTATCCAGCAGGGCAGCTGCGGGTTGTTTATCGCCGGTGTGAAATGCGAGAAGGGAGCCGGCGGGGAATCAGGGTCCTGGCGTTCGCACTTGGAAAAATTTATGCCGCGGGAGTGGAGGCGCATCGGCGTCCCTGTCTTCATCCGGCCGAGTTTAAAACCGTGCGCCGCGAGGCTTTTTGACATGAGGGAGCAGGGAGGGTGGTTGTACCTGCCTCCCGGAAAAGAGTCCAGGCCTATATGTATTATCCCGCGCAGGAAAGTGCCGGCGGTGAGCACGACGGTCTTCGACCGGTAACGGGTATTGCGGATCGTGGCCAGGCCGCAGACCCTGCCGCCTTTCTCCATGATTTCCGCGGCTTCGTCCTGTATTATGCGCAATTTGGGTTCGCGCTCCAGGGCCAGCTTCATGGCGGCCTGGTACATCTTTTTATCGCACTGCGCTCGCGGGGAACGCACCGCGGCGCCCTTTGAAGTGTTGAGCATGTGGCAGCTGAGCATCGCGATGTCCGTCGTCCTGGCCATTTCCCCGCCGAGCGCGTCTATTTCGCGCACCAGCTGTCCCTTTCCCACTCCGCCGATGGACGGGTTGCAGGACATCTGGGCTATGGTGTCGAGGTCCTGCGTTATAAGCAGGGTCTCGGCCCCGAGGCGCGCGGCCGCGAGCGCGGCTTCGCAGCCGGCGTGGCCTGCGCCTGCTACTATTACGTCGAACTGGTCGGGGTAGTTGAAGGCTGGCATGGGTTTAGAAGAAAAGCAGCGTCTGGAAAACGTCCTCCGTTATAAGGCCCAGGGAAAACAGCAGGAAGCAGAGCCCGGCCGCCCCCAGGACGGCCAATACCGCCGCAACGAACGACTTGGGTACCGTAGCGCCGGTGCACGCGCTGCACGCTTTCACTATCCAGACGAGGGACATGAAGGAAAAAAAATATTCCGCGAATTCATAAGCTCCCTTCCAGCCCGCGAGCGCGGCCGCTCCGCCGGCTACCTCTCCCGCGAGCGCGATGAGCGAAACTGCCAGCGCCGCTTTCAGAAGAGCGGAAAATATCCCGGCGCGCCGCATAGCGGCCCATACGGAGAACCAGGCCGCCGCGGCGGCCGCAAGCGCAGCCGGGAGCGCGAAGGCCGGATCTCCCCGCCGCAAGGCGGCGGCCATGGCTATGGCGCCCACGCAGGCGGCGGCAGCCGGGAGGCGCAGGATGAGCCTGCCGCCTTTGAGAAAGGGCGCGAAAGCCGTCATAAGCGCGCAGGCAAAGGCCGTAAAAGCGAGGCCGCCCGGGAAGGCCACGGCGAAACAGAACAGCATGCCCCGGCCCGCCGGAAGCGACGCTCCCTGGAACGCGGCTTGGGTGAATTCCGGAGGTATGTATCCCAGCAGCGCCGAGGAGACGGCCGCGGAGAGCGTGTAAATTCCCAGCGGCCAGAGCCAGCCGGTTTTTCCCTCCGCCATGGCCGCGAAAGTCCCGGCGGGGTTAAGGATCAGCTTTACAGGGAAGAATTCTCTCGGCATTATTTTCCCACGCAAAAACTTCCGAATATTTCAGCCAGAACCTCTTCCGGCGTCGTCTCGCCCAATATGGAGGCCAGGGCGCCAAGGGCCGCGCGGAGGTGTTCCGCGGACAGTTCGAGGCGGGGCGTTCCGGGCAGCAGGGTTTCTTCGAGCTGCGCGAGTTCCCCGGCGGCGGCGGTCAGGGCTTCGTAATGCCTCGCGGAGGTCACCACCGCCTGCGCCCCGTCCGCAAAGACTTTTTTCTGCGCGGCCACGAGCCTGGCTTTGAGTGCGCGCAAACCCGCGCCGGTGCGGCACGATATCACCAGCGCCGCCTTTGAGCCGCCGCGGCCCCTTTTCGGCGGCAGGTCGGACTTGTTGAATACCTTTATTAATTCCGCCCCGGGTGCGGCCAGGGACGCAGCCGTTGCCTCGGCGCGCCTGTCGGAGGGTGTTTGGGCTTTGGAGGCGTCATTTACGAGCAATATCGTGTCCGCCGCCGCCATCGCTTTTTTGGCCCTTTCAATACCCTCCGACTCGATCGGGCCCGAGGGCCTGCCGTTAAGGCCGGCGGTATCGGTGAAGAGCACTGAAAAGCCTTCGAGTTCCACCGCTGCCTCGAGCGTGTCGCGGGTGGTGCCGGCCTCGCTGGAAACAATGGCGCGGGAAAAGCCGGCCAGCGCGTTCAGCAGGGATGATTTTCCTGAGTTGGGCGCACCGGTTATCACTACCTTTAGCCCGTCCCTTATCCCGCGGCCTGCTTCAAATCCGGCCGCCAGCGCCAGCGCCTCCCGGCGGGCCGCCGCCGAGGAGCGCGTGAACCCGCGCAGTTCGAGGGCCGGAATATCTTCGTATGTGTCGTCAAGGCGCGCTTCCAGCGCCGCCAGCATGCCCAGGAGCTTCGCGCGCACGGCCTTTACCCGCGCGGAGACCGCGCCCTGTACCTGCGTCATGGCCGCCCGGTGCGCCCCCGCGGAGCCCGCGGATATAAGGTCGTTTACGGCCTCGGCCTGCGCCAGGTCCAGCTTTCCGTTAAGGAAAGCCCTCAGGGTGAATTCCCCCGGCCCGGCCGCGCGGGCCCCCCCGCGGATGGCCAGGTTCATTATGGTCCGGGTTATGTAAGCCGAGCCGTGGCAGGATATCTCCACCGTGTCTTCGCCGGTGTAGCTGGAGGGGCCGCGGTAGAATATGACCACGGCGTTATCTATCAGCCTGCCCTTGTCCATGACGGGCATGAGCCTCGCCGAGGCGTGTTCCGGTTTTTCCGGCGAGTTCTTTATGAAGGAGGCGGCCGCCGCGAAGGCCCGGGGACCTGAGAGGCGTATAACGGCTATCGCTCCCGCCCCGGGCGGGGTGGCCTGGGCTGCTATGGTGTCTCTGGTGTCCGGCAGTTTCATGAGGCCTCAAAAAGAGAACGGCGTGACGGCGCCAGCGCCGTCACGCCTGTTTGTTCGCCGGTTTACTTCTGTTCGGTCGCCTGTTCCGCCGGCTGGGCCGCGGAAACGGGTTGTTCCGCCTCGGCCTTGGATTCCACCTTGCGTATCACTACCCTGCGCCAGCGCCCTTCGCCCTCGGAGATGGTCTCCATATCCGGGTAGCTGGCCTTCACCAGGTTATGCACTATCTTGCGCATTGAGGCCGGCATCGGGTCGAGCTTGTGGGGCCTGGCGTTGGCTTTTATATCGTTGACGGCTTCCTCAACGCGGACCGCTATTTCCTTTTCCTTCCCGTCCCAGTAGCCGCCGGTGTCGAGGCGTAGCGCCAGGTGGGGCTCGCGCTTGCGGCTAACTATGGAATTAAGGACGAACTGGAGCGCCTGCAGGCCCCTGCCGTTCTCGGAGGTGAAGGTCGCCGGGTCGGCGCAGTCGAACCGTATGAAGAGCAGGTTTTCGGCCTGGTCAAGCCTGGCCTCGGTAACCGTCGCTTCCATGCCCATCAGGGAGAGCATTTTGGCGAGGGCGGTCTTGGCGTGCTCCACGGGGTCCTGCGCGGGCTGTATGGCGATGCATTCCGGGCTGAGGGGTTCCTCTTTGTAGACGCGATCGGGTCTGGGCCGGTCTTCGCGCGAGGGACGTTCGCCGCGGTTTTCCTCCGGCTGCGGCAGCCTGGCGTCCTCGTAGCCGTAACGGCCCGGGCGCCTGGGGGCCGCGGAGCGGGGTTCGCGGCGGGGGCCGCGGCTGTCGCGCCTGCCGCCCCGTCCTTCTCCGCGTCCGCCGCGGGACCCGCGGGATTCGCGGGATTCGTTTCCGCCCTGGCCGCTGGTCCAGCGTTTCTCCCGTAAAATAACGCAGGCTTTCTTGGCGCCTATGCCGAGAAAACCTTTGGTTCCTTCGCTGACAACCACAACTTCAACCTGGTCGCGCCGCAGGCCCATTTCCGCAAGGCCCTTTTCCACGGCGTCCTGTATCGTTTTCGCTTCTGTTTTTGTTTCTCTCATTGTTTTTCTCCTCCGGTTTGCGTAAAAAGTGCTACGCCATTTTTTTCTGAAGGTACATGCTCTGGGCGAAGCCCCAAGTGCTGTTTACCAGCCAGTACAGAACCAGGCCCGACGGGAAGGTCAGGAACATGAAGGTGAAGATGACTGGCATCCACTTCATCATGGCCGCCTGCGAGGGGTCCGACGTCTGAGGGTTCAGGTGCTGCTGAAGGAACATGATCCCGCCCATGATGAGCGGCAGCACGTAGAACGGGTCTTTCGCCGAGAGGTCCTTTATCCAGAAAATAAAAGGCGCGCCGTTCAGGTTCCAGGAATTGCGCAGCGCGGTGAACAGCGCGAAGAAGACGGGGATCTGCAGAAGCATCGGCAGGCAGCCGCCAAGCGGATTGGTCCCGTGGCGCTTGTACAGGTCCATCACTTCCTGGTTCATGCGTTTCGGGTCGTCCTTATAGCGCTTCTGTATGGACTGCATCTCCGGCTGCAGCTTCTTCATGATGGCCATGGATTTCTGGCTCTTGAGGCTGAGGGGCGTGAGTATCAGCTGTATCATGAGGCTGAGGAGGATTATGGAGACGCCGTAGTTGCCGGTAAGCTTGTAGAGGTAAGCCAGGGTCGAGTTGGCGAGCTTCGCGAGAGGCGCGAACATGCCGAAGTCGACGGAGCGGTCAAGGCCCAGGCCCAGTTTCCTGAGGAGAGGGTAGTCCTTCGGGCCAAGGTAGAATTGCGCCTCCCAGACGCGCTTCTCGCCGGGCTTAAGCTCCGCCGCGGGAACCGGAACTACCAGGGTGGGGGTCTTGAGGTTTTCCCCGACTTTTTCAAGGCGGCGGAAGGGGCGCGTGTTCTGCATATTCCCGCCGGCAAGCGCCGCCAGGAAATAACGGTTGTTCAGGCCGGTCCACACCCAGTCCGACTGGGCCGGCTCGTCTTTGAGCACGGCGATCGTGGGATGCTTTCTGCCCGTTTCGCTGAAGGTGTAGTTCGCTTTGCAGAGTTTGGCGTTGTCCCTTTTATCGCTTTCGACCGTCCCGAGGCCGGGGCCTATGGTAAGTTCCCAGGGCGCAAGATCCTGCGGTTTTGAGGAGGTGTTGGTCGCCGTGATCTCTATGGAGTTAAGGCCGTTGTCGGGAGATATGGCGAATTTCTTCGTCAGGCGCACTCCGCCGGGCAGGTCCGCCGCGAATTCCATCGTGTTCTCTGTCCGGTTCTTCAGCGCGAAAACGGCGGGGAAAGTTGTGGCGAAGAAACCGCTACCCGCCTGGGGCACCAGCTCGGCCGGGGCGGAGGCGGCGTAAACGACAGCGGATATCGAGGCGTTGGGTGTGAAAAAAGTATAGGAGGATCTGCCGGCCCTCAGCGGGATGAGGAACTTTCCCGTTGTCCCGGGAAGGATCTTGGAATTCCCCGGGGCCGGCGTAGCCGCGGTCCCCGCCTTCCGCATTTCGGCCTGCATCGTTCCCGCCGCGGCCTCGCTCGCCGCGGCGGATGCCTCGAGCGAGCTTTGCGACGCGGGCGGCGGCAGCTTCTTCTCCATGTAGGAGTACCAGCCGATATAAACCAGCGATGAAAGCACCACAGCCAATATAAGATTCTTCTGCATTTTACCTCCCGCCTGTACAGGGCGGAAGGCTTCGGGGAAGTTTCAGGGGACCGGGTCGCAACCGCCCGGAGTTAAAGGATGGCAGCGGGAGAGGCGGCTTGCGGCCAGCCTCATCCCTTTTAAGATCCCGTGCCGATCAAGCGCCTGGAACGCGTACTCGGAACAGGACGGGGTAAACCTGCAGGTTCCGGGCCCTAGGGCCGGTCTGAAAGTCCTGTATGCCGAGCGCAGCGTCAGCAGCGTCAGTGATTTAATATTTTTGGTGCCGGTTTTATTTCCCGTCATCGCTTAGGCCCGCCCTGCGCCGGAGGGTATCCAGCTCTTCGCGGGCCCGCGCCAGGTTTTCCACGGCGCAGCCCGCTTTGGGGTAAATGATAAGGCGCGTGCCTTCCTTTAACTCTTTCTTCGACAGCCTGAACGCTTCCCTTAGAAGCCTTTTTAACCTGTTTCGTTTCACGGCGCATCCGATCTTCTTCGAGACCATGAGGCCGAGCTTTATTCCTTTTCCGTCACCGGGGGAGTTCCAGGTCACCAGGTTCCTGGTGACCGTCTTTCTCCCCGCGGCGAACACGGCCTCGAAGTCCTTCTTGAGGCGCAGCCGTAATGCTCTTGGAAAGGAGAACTCTTTCACTATTTGAACCCGTGCCGCTCCGGCGGTTTATTCGGGTATTAGCTGCCAGCGGCCTTTGGCGCGCCTGCGGGCGAGGGTTTTCCTGCCGCCCTTGGTTTTCATTTTGGCGCGGAAGCCGATGTGCTTTTTGCGCTTGCGTACGTTTGGTCTGTATGTAGGTAGCATAGTGTGTTAATTATATAAAGTAAGGCGATAAAAAGCAAAACCGGCGCAATCTCCCCCCTTAACTTGATAAAATACAGTTATGATTTTTTGCGACTACGGAATAGTCCTGAACCGGCGGCCCCTGCGCGAGAACGACCGGATAGTGACCGTTTTTACCCTGGAACACGGGAAGCTTGAGGTTAATTTTAAAAGCGTGCGCCTTGCGCACGGCAAGCTGCGGGCGCTCAGCGAGGCGGTCACCTGGGGCGACTACCGCTTTTATCTGAAGAAAGGCTCCAATTTCCCGGTCTGCACGGGCGGGAGGAGCCTGAGCGTTTTCGGCGGGATACGCTCCGACCTGGAGCGGCTGTACCTGGCCATGCATTACTGCGAGGTGGTGAACAAACTGACCCCCGCGCAGAACCCTTCCCCGGAAAAATACGAATTGCTGCTGGCCGCGCTCAACGACCTTGACGCCCGCGGGACCGCGTTCTGGCTGAGGCGCGCGTTCACCCTGCGCGCCCTGGAGCTGGCGGGTTTCGGTTTCCGCGAAACCGCCGCCGGGCCCGAGGCGGACCTCTGGGAGACCTTGCACACGGGCTCCTGGCCGGAGGTCAGGGAGCTTCCCGGGGACGAGCACACCGCCGTTTTTATCGACGGGCTTTTTTCCCGCTTCTTCAGCGGGCAGGTCGATATAAATCTACGCACCCTGCCGTTCGTGAAGTAGAGCGCCGCGGCGCGCCGGTCTCCCCCAAATAGGTATAATATCAGGAAATTGCAGGGCGCTCTGGGCCCACGGAGGCTATAGTGAATTTTCAGGACATGATCTTAAAACTCAACCAGTACTGGGCCAGGCAGGGCTGCGCGCTGATACAGCCCTACGACCTTGAAAAAGGCGCCGGCACTTTTAACCCGGCGACCTTCTTCGGCGCTCTGACCTCGAAACCGGCCAGCCTGGCTTACGTAGAGCCCTGCCGTCGCCCCGGCGACGGACGGTTCGGAGAGAATCCTAACCGCCTGGGAAAATATTACCAGTACCAGGTCATAATAAAGCCCCCGATGGAGAACATACAGCAGGTCTATCTGGATTCCCTCAGGGCCGTGGGCATAGACCATGCCGAGCACGATATACGCTGGATAGAGGATGACTGGGAGTCCCCCACCCTCGGCGCCTCCGGGGTCGGCTGGGAGGTCTGGCTGGACGGCATGGAGGTTACGCAGTTCACCTATTTCCAGCAGATGGCCTCCTTCGAACTGAATCCGATAACAGCGGAGATAACCTACGGCCTCGAACGCCTGGCGATGTTCGCCCAGAAGAAGGCGCGCATTTTCGACATAAAGTGGACGGACCGCCTGACTTACGGCGAGGTGCATAAAGGCCAGGAGGAGCAGTTCTCCCATTACAATTTCGAGGAGGCCGACATCGAAAACCTGCGCTTGAATTTCGACGCCTGGGAAAAGGAGGCCGTGCGCGTGGCCCAAAAAGGCTACTGCCTGCCGGCTTTCGACCTGGTGATGAAATGCTCCCAGAACTTTAACCTGCTGGACGCGCGCGGCGCCATTTCCGTTTCCGAGCGGGCCGTGCTTATAAAACGCATACGCGACATGGCCAGGGCCTGCGCCTGCGCCTACGTGGAGATCAACGAGCCGGCGGCACACAAGGAACCTGCCGGGGGAAAAGCCGCGAAATGACCATTATGAACAACAGAGACGCCCTGCTTGAAATACGCATAGAGAACATCCCCGCCCGTTTTGTGATCTCGGCCGAGGAGCAGATGAAGAAGCACGCGGCCGAACTGCTTGCCGCCGCCAACCTGCGCTGCGAAAGGATAGAGGCCTTCGGCACCTACAAGCGGCTCGTGCTTTACATCAGCGGCGTGCCGGTAAAAACGGGCGAGAAAATAGAGAAAGCTTACGGCCCGGCTGCCCGGCTGCTGAAGGACGAGAAAGGCGCTTTTACCCCGCAGGCGGCCGGTTTCGCCCGCTCGCGCGGTACGACACCGGACAAACTGGGAGTCGAGGCGCTTCCCAACAAGGGTGAGGTGCTGTTCTTTGAGACCAGGATCCCCGGCAGGCCTTCCGTTAAAGTCCTGGCGGAGATATTCCCCCAGATAATAGGCCGGCTGCAGTTCCCGAAAAATATGGTGTGGGAGGCTACGCGCTTCCGCTTCGCCCGGCCGATACGCAGCCTGCTGGCACTGTACGGAGACAAGCCGGTCGCTTTCAGCGCGGCGGGCATAAAGGCGGGGCGCGTTACCGTGGGACTCAGCGCCAAGGGCTCCCGGCAGCTCAGGATAACCGCGGCGGAAAAGTATTTTAAAACCCTCGACCACGCCAACGTTATCGTGAAGGATGCCGAGCGGCTGGAGACGCTTGTGCGGGAGGTGGAGCGTCTTTCAAAGCGGATGAAGCTGGCTATTGAGGCCGACCCGGAACTGCTGAACGAAAATCTTTACCTGGTGGAATACCCGGTCTGCGTTGTGGCGGGCTACTCCCAGGACTTTCTGAAACTGCCGCACGAACTGGTGCACCTGGTGATGAAAAAGCAGCTCAAGTTCTTCACCGTAAAGGACCAGGACGGCGCGCTGCAGCCGTACTTCGTCGGCGTACGCGACGGCGTTTCAAAAGGGCAGCGCAATGTGGAGGAGGGTTTCAGGAACGTGCTGGAGGCCCGCTTCCGCGACGCGATCTTCTTTTATGCCCGCGACCTGGATATACCGCTGGCGGACTTCGATACAAAGCTCGCGGCCATCACTTTTCAGAAAAAGCTGGGCACGATGGCCGACAAGACCGGGCGCGTGCAAAAACTGGCCGCCTGGCTGTGCGAAAGCTGCGGCGGGGAGGTCAACGCGGACGAGGCGGCGGCCGCCGCCAGGCACGTTTATTCCGATTTGACCAGCAATGTGGTGCGTGAGTTCACCGAACTTCAGGGCGTGATGGGCTACTACTATGCCAAGAACGCGGGCCTGGGCGAGAAAGTCGCCAGGGCCGTCGGGGAATTCTACTGGCCCGTATCGGCCAAGTCCCCCCTTCCCTCATCCGGCGAGGGCGCAATGGTCTCGCTGGCCGGCAAACTGGACACGCTGGCGGCGGATTTTTCGCTGGGTATGATACCGTCCGGCAGCGAAGATCCCCACGGCCTGCGCCGCCAGGCCCTCGGAGCGGTGCGAATCGTCCTTGAGCGCGGTTTCAGGCTTAACCTGAAGCTGGCTGTCGAGGCGGCATTCTCGAACCTGCCCTCCGGCGCGGCCGGGGAGCCGGCGGGACGCCTGATGGATTTTATCTGGCAGCGGGCCGAGGCGGTTTTTACCGAGGAAGGCTTCCGGTTCGACGAGGTGAAAGCCGTGCGTGAATTTTTCCTGGCCAGCGGGGACCTGCCCGACTGCAGGGACCGGATCAAGGGCATAAACGCCCTGCGCGGCAATCAGGATTTCGCGGGCATAGCCATGGCTTTCAAGCGCGCCAAGAATATACTGCGACAGGCCAAGGCACCCCTGAACGGCTTGCCCGAAGAGAGTTCCTTTGAGAAAGACGAGGAACGCGCCCTTTACAGCGGCATAAGGGCCATGTCCGGCAGGCTCAAGGCCCGCATAGAGAGCCGTGATTACGCCAAAGGCCTTTCCGAGATGCTTTCCATAAAAGGCAGCCTCGATAATTTCTTCGAGAAGGTCATGGTGATGGCCGAGGATCCGAAAGTGCGGGAGAACCGGCTGAACCTCGTTAAATCCATTGTGGATCTTTTCGAAGGAGTGGCGGACCTGTCGCAGCTGCAATAAGGGATTCCCGTGGTGAAACATCAGCCGGAGGACATGGCGGCTTTTATATTCGAAGCGTTCGGCAGGAACGGGGACCTGCGCGCCTCCGTTCTGGACGGCAGGCTCTCCGTTGAGGAAGCCGCTGCGAGGATGCTGCGCGATTACGGCCTGCTGACAGGCAAGGCCGTCGCCGAGAAAGCTATACGGGATTATCTTGATTATATCCGTTCCAGGTGAGGCCGTCCCGGACGGCCCGGAGATATTCCCGGCGTAAAACAAAAGACCCCGCTCGCGGGGTCTTTTTACGTGCGGACGGCCCGCGTGTCAGAACGGGTAGCCGATGCGGATGATGGCGTTGGTGCCTTCGGAACCGTAGGCGAAATCCACCGTGGCGACCAGCTGCGGCCTGATGACCAGCCTGGCCGAGATACCGGGGCCGTATTTAAGGTTGCGGGCGCGAAAGGCCGAAACTTTAGGGAAAACCGTGCCCACGTCCAGGAACGGCGCTATCTCCGTTTCGCTTATGAATTTGTAGAAAGGGGTTTTGGACATAGTTATCCTTTCCTCTATGGTAAAGACGAACTTGCCGCGGTCGGTGAAGCGTCCGTCTCCGGCCATGCGCAGGCCCGTGCTTTCCCCCAGCTGCGGCATCTCGTAGAAGGGCGGAACGTCCCCGCGCTGGAATTGCAGAAGATAATGCACCGCGGTGACGTAGCGGCCCTCTTCCTTATAGTTATAGTAGTTCTTCATCTGCAGGGAATATGTGCGGTACTCGTAATCCGAACCCAGCCGTTTGTTTGAGTAGAGGGCGGAGGCGCTGGCGTAGGTCCCTATCTTCGGCAGGAAGGGATGGTCAGTATCGTCATAGACAAACGAGACGCGGTTGGTGTGGAAGGTGTGCATGTCTGATGCTTCCGGGTAAAAGCCGGGAAAAATATCCTTAAGCTGCCCGTCGGTAACGGGGCCTTCCCCTATTTTCTTTTCGAAATAGGAGTGGTCGAGGTTGAGGAAAAAATGGTTTATCACCGGTATGTCCAGTATGATCTCTTCACCGGTCGTCTGCAGCGAATAGTTAGCCTTATCCGCCAGCTTTGAGTCTATGCCGAGGCCGTAGAAGGAGGGCTTGCCGGTGACCCAGTGCTTTGCCTCCATGCTCAGCCTGAAGTTGGACGACAGGAACTGCGGGGTATAATAATACGCCATCAGTTCCCTTTCTACGCGTTCGGAATGGGAGGCGCGCAGTATGAAATACCGCTTGTCGTCGATGAAAATATAGTGGCGGTAGGTGAGCGTGGTGCGGAGGTGCTCATTATAGGTGACGGACGGGACCACCACCGACTTTATGTCCTGCGTTTTCCGGTCCTTTATGGCTATGACCGGCATTATGCCGAAACTCGGGCCCAGGTCTTTGCTGGAGTCCACCACCGGGAAGGGGATTATGGGGCCGTACTTGGTGTTTATGGTGATGGCGTAGAGGGTTTTGGAAAGCAGGCCCTCTTTCAAAGGCGCGGTGGATTGTTCCACGGTTTTAAGGATATCTTCCTTGGTCTTCGCTTCCGGCCTGGAGATCTCTTCATTCGCTTTTGGGCCTGGCTTCACCAGGCGTTTCTTTTTCAGCGGCTGGGCGCCGGCGGAAGCCGCTATTGAAAAGATCAGGGCCAGGAATATTAAAGGGAGCTTCTTGCTCATTATCTTATGAAATCCAGGGATTTGACTATCGGCATTTTCCTGCCGTAGCCGAACGACTTCTCGGTCACTTTAAGGGCTATCGGGAGCTGTTTGCGCTTGTACTCGTTGGCCTCGAGGCGCCGGAGGGTGGAAAGCACCAGAGCCTTTTTGAAGCCTTTGCCGACTATTTCCGCCGGGGTGCGGTTCTCCTCCATATAGAGGCGCACTATCTCGTCCAGCGTCTTATACGGCGGCAGGTCGTCCTGGTCTTTCTGGCCGGGCTTAAGTTCCGCTGTCGGCGGCCTTTTTATGACGGCCGCGGGTATTATTTCCCCCCCGCTGTTGAGAAAAGCCGCAAGGCGGTAAACTTCGGTTTTAAAAAGGTCCGCTATGGGGGCTATCGCGCCGGCCGTGTCGCCGTAAAGCGTGCAGTAACCCACGGCGAGCTCCGACTTGTTCCCCGTGGCGAGGGTCAGCCAGTTATTGGCGTTGGCGAGGGCCATTAAAACGCTTCCGCGGGCCCTGGACTGCAGGTTCTGCATGGTGAGGCTCACTTCGCCGCGGGAGCCGCCGGTTTTAAGTTCCCGGAGGAAGGCGCCGTAGATATTTTTTATCGGGATGTTCATCGTACGTATGCCGAGGTTCCGCGCCAGCGCGAGCGCGTCCCGGGAGCTTCGGGGTGAGGTGTACTGTGAAGGCATAAGCACGCCTGTCACGTTACCGGGGCCGAGCGCCCTGGCGGCGAGGGCGGCCACAACGGCCGAATCTATGCCGCCGCTGAGCCCCAGCACCGCCCGCCGGAAGCCCATCTTGCCGAAATAATCCCGTATGCCCAGGGTCAGTGCGGCGCAGATCTCCGCGGCGCCTTCGTGGCGCTCTGCGGCACCCACCTTCCCGGCTTTGGCCGGGGCGGCCGCCGGGAGGTTCGTATCCACGAGAACCAGGTCTTCGGCGAAGGCCGCGGCACGGGCCGACACCTTCCCGGAGGGAGAGAGCGCGAAACTGTTCCCGTCGAAAATAAGTTCGTCGTTGGCGCCTGCCTGGTTGGCGTAAACTATGTGGGCGCGCATTTTCCTGGCCAGGCGCGAGAGTATCCTGAGGCGGAGGGAACTTTTACCGCGGTAAAAAGGCGAAGCCGAGATATTTATTACGATGGACGCTTTCCCGCCGGCAAGGACCTTAACCGGGTCGTTGCGGTACAGCAGGCGGCGGGGAAGGAGCGCCGTGCCGGCCCAGATGTCCTCGCAGATGGTCAGGCCGATAACCTCTCCCTTGAACCTGAGAGGCCGGTTCTCCCGCGCCGGCTCGAAATAGCGGGCTTCGTCGAAAATATCGTAGGTCGGAAGCAGCGACTTGTGCCGCCTGGCGGCTATCCGCCCGCCGCTTATAAGGGCTATAGAGTTAAGCAGGGCCTTTCCTTTTTTAGCAGGGTTCCTGTCCACGTAGCCTACGGCGAGGGCGGTTTTTAGTCCGAGGTCAGCCAGGCGCTTCAGGGCGCGCAGGTTGTCCCGTATGAAATCTTCCTTTTCAAGCAGGTCCAGCGGAGGATATCCCGTGAGGGCCAGCTCTGGGAAAACGGCAAGGTCGGCGCCCAACGCTTCGGCCCGCCGGGCAAAAGCTTCGACCAGCGCGGCATTGCCGGCTATGTCGCCCACTTTCGGGTTTATCTGCGCGATGGCGATTTTCATGACTTGCTAAAGGTAAGTATAGAACATTACACGCCCGCGTGTAAAAATAAGCGCATTTATATAGTAAAATTGTTTGCCTGTGCGGATGGGCAAGGCGGGAAAACGCGGCTTGAAAACCGTCATCTTTCCGTAATATCTTTTCTGTACGGTATCCAGCAGCCAGCTACAGCGAGGCGGTTCCTGCCACATATGGGAAAAGGTGCGCTTCTTTTAACACTTATTCTGGTACGGTCGACTTCCCTTTTCGCTTCAGGCGCGGGCGCTTCGGCCGCTGCGTTCCTTAAAATAGACCCGGCCGCCAGGCCCGCGGCTTTGGGCGGCGCCTTTTCCTCTTACAGCGGGGATCCGAACCTTATCTCTTACAATCCCGCCGGTATCGCCTGGGTCGAGGAACCTTCCGCCTCTCTTGCCCACAGCCGTTATCTGGAGGATATTAACCACGAGTGGCTCGTATACGCCCAACCCTACAAGAAGATAGGGGTCAGCGCCATCGCGGTGAACTTCCTTACGGTGGGCCCGATGGACGGTTATGACGCCGCCGACACCCCCACGGATCCCGTGACCTCCTCCGATATGGCGCTGAACATCGCCCATGCAGCTTATATGGGCTTCGATAGTAATCCTGTTTTCAAGGAGATAGGGGCTGGTCTGAATTTGAAGTATATCAGGGAACGGCTCGACGGGGATACCGCCGCCGCCTTCGCCGCGGATCTCGGGGTTCTGGTCAAGCCGCGGGTCAGCGGCCTGAATATCGGCCTGGCCGTCCAGAACCTGGGCTCGCGGGTAAAATTTATCGACGAGGGGTACTCTCTGCCGCGGCGGGCCAAGATCGGTTTCGCTTTAAAGCGCAGGCTTGTGGGCATCCAGGGTTTCCCCTCCACCCTGAGCGGCGAGGCGGTTTTCCCGCACGGGGAGGACGCTTATTTATGCGCCGGCCTCGAGCAGCCGGTGGATAAAAGGGTAGTGCTTCGGCTGGGTTGGGATAACAGGCGCGATATCGGCTCGCCTTTTTCGTTCGGCCTGGGGCTGATGCTCGGGAGTCTTACCCGTAGGTGGAAGGATATCGACCTGGACATAGATTATTCGTATTCGAATTACGGCGACCTGGGCAATGTCCACAAATTCGGCCTCACCGCCAGGTTCGGCAGTGACAGCATAAACAGCGGCAGTTTCGGAACGATATACATACAGTAAGGTTTGCGGCTATGATAAAACATCTGACCGGCGGTATCCGCGGCCTTCTCCGGGCCCGGGGGCCCGTATGCTGCGCACGCGCCGGATTTGGCCTCCTGCTTTTCTGCGCGGCCGGCACAGCTTTTTGCGCCGTCAAGGTGAAAACGGGCGGCTGGGCCGCTGGCGGCCAGAATATTTACGGAAGCAATTTGCACATAGCCCCCTCCATGATAAGCGGGGGGCTGGGCTGGGCCCGCAGTTCCGCGGACGGCATGGACGTCGGAGGCGGCTTCGTTAACGCCTCGGCGATACCTTACGACACGGCCACCCCCCTGGCGCCGGTCCACGCCTACCCCGTGCCCTTTAAGCCCTCGGCGGGGCACACGAAAATAACGTTCAAAGGGCTCGCGCACACGGCGGCCGTGAAAATATACGATCTCGCGGGCGAATCCGTACGGAGCCTGACGAAAGCGGACGAAAATGACTATCTCGACTGGGATGTCACGAACGACGCAAGGCAAAGCGTGGCGAGCGGCGTCTATTTTTATGTCGTCAAAACCGACGGCAGAACCCAGACCGGCAAACTGATGATCATACGGTAGAGCATTAAAAGAGGCGATATGACTAAATTAACTTTCGGCGTCCTGTTGGCTTTGTTCGGCGTCCTGTCCGCGGTATCACCGGCCCGCGCCGCCGTACCGTTAAAACTTAACTACCAGGGCAGGATCGACGAGGACGATAAGCCGTACACAGGCAGCAAGACCCTTGTCTTCAAGATCTACGACGCCGTTAACGGCGGCAATCTGGTGTGGACCAGCGCGGAGCAGACTTTGTATATCAGCAACGGCATTTTCAGCGTTATCCTGGACGTCGGCTCGCCGTATGATATTTCCACCGCCACTTTTTCGGGGGCCCGCTATCTTGAGACCATAGTCAATTCCGACGTGATGAGCCCGCGCGAGGAGATCGTCTCTTCGCCCTACGCCCTTGTGGCCGGCGGCCTTTCCCCCGACGCCAGGCTGTCCCCGGCCCAGCTTGAGAATAACGGCTGCGCGGACGGCCAGGTCCTGAAATGGAACGGCACTTCGAGGCTCTGGGCATGCGCCGCCGATATAGGGGTGGGCGTGATAGCGGCCGCCGATATTCAGGCCGGCACGCTGGGGCCGGCTGTCATCGCTTCATCCGTAGCCGTCGCTTCCGTCTATCCCGCGAATCTCAGGGCCGGATCTTACGGTGTAGATATACTCGGCAACGCGGCCACCGTCACTAACGGCGTGTATACTTCCGGCTCCTACTCCGATCCGGCATGGATCACAAGCCTTTCCGCTTCGAAGGTAACCGGGATAACTTCGGTCGGCGACGGCCTGGGTACCCATATAGCCACTACTACCCTGAACATGGCGAATAAGCCGATAGTAAATATCTCAAGCGCCCAGATAAACGGCGCGGGAGTAAGCGGCGCGAACCTCCTGTTCGGTGTCGGCGGTTCGACGTTCGTGGTATTGAACAACGGCAGCGTCGGCGTCGGGACCGCGAGCCCGAATTACAAGTTCGAGGTAGCGGGGTCTATCAATGCCGGGGAAATACGCGTCAACGGGGCCGTTCTTAGCCCGGGCACGGGTTCCAACTGGACCGTTTCCGGCGCGGATCTGTACCGCTCCGGAGGCAATGTCGGTATCGGGACCACGAACCCGAATTACAGGCTGACGGTTTCTTCCGGGGCGGGCGAGGCCGGAACTATACTGGCTATATCCACCGGCGCGTCCGAAGTGATCCGCATGACGGGCGGCGGCGGGATCTACGCGGGCAAATACTACGGGGACGGTTCGGCCCTCGCGGGGATACTCAGCCTGTCCTCCACACAGACTTTCACGGGCGCGAATACCTTCACTTCGACGGCGGCGTTCACGGCGCATAATGCTTCCGCCGCGGGGGTTACCATATCGTCGGGGCTGATCGTCTCGAACGGCGGCGTCGGCATAGGGACAGGCAATCCGGCGGTCGCGCTGGATGTGGTCGGTGCCGCACATTTCAGATCTCATGCGAATCTCCCCAACGATAACGGAGTGTTGGTCGGCGCTGGCCCCAAAGCAACGGCTAGCGGCGGCGGCCAGCAGGGAGTAATAGGTATATTTTCCAACGACGCAGCGGCTTCACAGCTGCAGGGAACTGTGGGCCTGGTAACAGACCCGGCGGCGGCGAACAGACGGCTTGCTATCAGCGTTATCGAGCAGGGAACCGGCTACAAAAATATCACGCTGGCTGAGGGCGGCGGCAATGTCGGTATAGGAACTACAACTCCGACCGCCACATTGGATGTGGGCGGTACGGGCGCAATTAAGCTCCCGGTCGGCACCAGCGCGGAGCGCCCCGTGAGCCCGCCGACAGGCAGTTTGCGATACAACAGCACGCTTTCTAAAATAGAGTTCTATAACGGTACGGCATGGAGGACCGCGTACAATATTACTGACAGCGATTTCAGCGGCGGCGGCGGAAATAGCGTGCTGGACGCCGGCGGCTACCGTATCCATAAATTCACGACCTCCGGGGTGTTTACCGTAACAGGTTCGGGAGCGGTTGACGTTCTTGTCGTAGGCGGCGGCGGAGGAGGCGGCGGTATTTATTATGCCGGCGGCGGCGGTGCGGGCGGAGTCGTGGTCAGTAATGCCATGCCCATAACCGCGGGCACGTATAACGTGATCGTCGGCGCTGGCGGCGCTGGCGGCGCTAATTCTATCGCCGGTTCCCGGGGGACTGACTCTTCCTTTGACGGGCTGATCGCAGGCGGCGGCGGCGGCGGCGGCGCTTCCAACGTCACCGCTCAGCAACCAACCACCGGGCGCGCCAGTAACGGCAGCGGCGGCGGAAATTCGGGTTACTTTTCCACGGCCGGGGCGGCCGGGGACGGCACAGGCCATGCCGGCGGCTCGGGCGGCGGGTACGGCGGCGCCGGCGGCGGCGGCGCAAGCGCCGTTGGCGGTAATGGAACGGGGCCAAGCGGCGGCGCGGGCGGCGCCGGCGTGGCCAACTCTTTTTCCGGTTCAGTTGTGTATTACGCGGGCGGCGGCGGCGGGGCTGCTTACAGCGGGACCGGCGGCGCGGGCGGAACTGGCGGCGGCGGCTATGGCGCAAACCCCAGCGCCGGCTCCGGGGCCGGGACCGCGAATACCGGCGGCGGCGGCGGCGGCGCGAATAACACAGGGGTTCCTGCCGGCAGCTCCGGCGGCTCCGGTATCGTAATTATCCGATACCCTAACTGAAACTGAAGGCCTGGCCTTGCCCTGGTAGAGGGCAAGGCTTCGATGGATATTTCCCCCTCCCGCACCCGCGGGCTTCCAGCGTTGAAACAGCTGGCCCCGATATGATAATATAAGTGGCGTTGAAATCCTGCTCCTGGAGGGCGGGAAAAGAAACGGAAAGTACTGAAAAACACGGAGGATAGTAAAAATGTTAAACGTAACCATGAAAAGCATGCTCGAAGCCGGTGTCCATTTCGGCCACCAGACCTACAGGTGGAACCCCAAGATGTCGCGCTACATATTCGGAGAGCGCAACGGCATCCACATACTTGATTTGCAGAAAACCGTAAAGGAAATAAAGAAGGCCTATAATTACGTAAAGGACAGCGCCAAGCAGGGTAAGACCTTCCTCTTTGTCGGCACCAAGAAGCAGGCCAAGGAGATCATACGCGAGGAAGCGATACGCTCCGACGTGTCCTGCGTGCACGAAAAATGGCTGGGCGGAACGCTCACCAACTTCGAGACGCTGCGCAAATCGCTCAAGCGCCTGGAAGAGCTCGAGAAATTCGAAGCCGACGGCCTTTTCAAGGTCATGTCCAAAAAAGAGGTTTCCCGTCTCAGCAAGGAAAAGGCACGCCTGGTGAAGCTGCTGAGCGGCATACGCAATATGCGCAACCTCCCCGACGTCATCTTTATCGTGGACCCCGTGAACGAGGCTAACGCCCTCAAGGAAGCCCACAAGCTCAAGATCCCGGTAGTAGGAGTCTGCGACACCAATTGCGACCCCGACCAGATAGACTGGCCGATCCCCGGAAACGACGACGCCGCCCGCTCGATACGTCTTTTCTGCGCCGCCGTTGCGGACGCGGTGATCGACGGCCGCGCCGAGGCTGAGGCCGAAAAGGCCGCCGCACACCAGCAGGCGCAGGACGCCGCCGCCGTGGCCGCAGGAGAAGAGGCCGTACAGCCGGGCGAAGCTTATCCCGCCGAGCAGCAGGCCGAGGAAGCCCCCGCCGCGGAAGAGCCCGTCAGGACCGAAGAGTAATTCTTTTTTCCTGTTTTAAAGGGGGCGCGGCTTAATACGCGGCCCCCTTTTTTACAGCACAACAGCCTACTTTATAAAGGAGAGTATTTATGGCGATCACCAGCGAACAGGTAATGTCCCTCAGGGGCCAGACGGGCGCCGGCATCATGGACTGCAAGGGCGCGCTTAACGAATCAGGCGGCGATGTCGCGAAAGCCGTGGACATACTGCGCAAGAAGGGCCTGGCGGGACTAGCCAAACGCGCGGGCCGCGCCATGAAGGAAGGCATCGTGGCGGTGAAAAGATCCTCCGACGGGAAAACGTGTTCCCTGCTCGAGATCAACTGTGAGACGGACTTCGTGGCCAAGAATCCCGACGTAGCTAATTTTTCCGCGGCGTTGGCGTCCGATATGCTTACGGACGCGGCGCTGGCGAACCCGGCCGAAAGCGAGAAGGCAAAAGAACGGATGCAGGCCGTGGCCATGAAGATGGGCGAGAACATGCAGATACGCCGCGGCGTCGTCTACAAAACCGGGGCCAACACCGCAGCCGGCTATTACGTCCACTCCGACAACCGCAAAGGCGCCATGGTGGAGATCTCCTTTGCGGGAGATATGGCCGCCGCGAAGGGCGAGATCGAGGCGCTGGCCAGGGAACTGGCGATGCAGAGCGTGGCTATGAGCCCCAAGTATCTGCGCCGCGAGGAGGTTCCCGCGGACGTGGTCGCGAAGGAACGGGAAATATACCGCGCCAAGATGGAGAAGGACGAGGCGGACGCCAAGGCGCTGGCCGCCGAAACCGGCAAGACCTACAAGCCCAAGGCCCCGGAGGCCGTGGGAAAGATGCTTGAAGGCCGCGTCAACAAGTTCTACCAGGAGTCCTGCCTCCTTGAGCAGGCTTCCATACGCGATTCCAAGTCGAGCGTGGCGCAGGCCGTGAAGAACCTGGCCGCCAAGCTCGGCGGCGCTGTAGAAGTGAAGCGCTTCCACTGTTACCTGGTCGGAGTAGAGTAAGCTCGCGGAAGTGTAGAGCGGAGGGCGGGACGCCTCAAATGTTCTTTCGGCGCCCGCTCTCAACTCTAATCTCTACACTCTAAACCTGCCTTATGTATAAGCGTGTACTCCTGAAACTTTCCGGCGAGGCGCTGGGTTCCCCCGGGGACAGCCGTTCTATCAATCCCCCCTCTCTGACTTTTATAGCCAAAGAGATCTCCAAAGGCCTCAGGCGCGGCACGCGCCTGGCCTTGGTCATCGGCGGCGGAAATATCTGGCGCGGGGCGCGCGACGGCAGCGGCATGATAGACCGCGTCACCTCCGATAACATGGGGATGCTCGCCACGATAATAAACGCGATGGCGCTCCAGTCGGCCCTGGAACATGAAGGTATCTCCACCCGCGTACAGACGGCCATAGAGCTTTCCCGCCTGGCCGAGCCGTTCATACGCCGCAGGGCGCTGCGCCACCTTGAGAAGGACCGCGTGGTTATTTTCGCCGGCGGCACCGGCAACCCTTATTTCACCACGGACACGGCCGCCGCGCTGCGCGCGGCCGAGATGAACGCCGACGTTATCTTCAAGGCCACGCAGGTGGACGGGGTCTACAACAAAGACCCGAAGAAGGACCATGGGGCCAAGCTGATAAAGGACATTTCCTACATGTCCGCCATAAGCAAGGGTCTTAAGATCATGGACGCCAGCGCCCTTACGATGTGTATGGAGAACCATATCCCCATACTTGTGTTCAACCTGCATAAGCCCGGCAATATACGGCGCGCTATGTCAGGCGAGAAGATCGGCACCCTTATACACTGATGGAAGACAAGATCTCATCCGCTATTTCCCGCCACATCGCGGCGGCGGCCGCCCTTGCGGCCGCGCCCCGGACGCTTGTAGCCATAGCCGGCGCCTTGTCCGGGACCGCCTCGTCCGGGGGAAAAATACTCATCTGCGGCAATGGCGGGTCGGCGGCTGACAGCCAGCACATCGCTGGCGAACTTGTGGGACGCTTTAAAAAAGAACGGCCCGCGATCGCCGCCGTGGCGCTTACCTCCGACACCTCCGTACTGACCTGCCTCGGCAACGATTACGGCTTCGACAGGGTTTTTGAACGCCAGGTGGAGGCTCTCGGGCGCAGGGGCGACCTGCTTATAGTTATCTCCACCTCCGGCTCCAGTCAGAACGTCCTGAAGGCCGCGGTCAAGGCTAAAGAGATCGGAATGACCGTCGTCGGTTTTTTCGGGAAGAACGGGGGCGCGATAAAACAATACTGCGACCTCGCCTTCCTGGCCGCGGAAACGGATACGCCCCGGGTGCAGGAAATACATATACTGGCTGCCCATATAATCTGCGAACTGGTAGAAGACTCCGTGGCCTCCCAGCGATAGCGCCTCCAAACGCTCCCCCTAATATAATATAATTACCATGTGCGGCGGGCCTTTCCCGCAACGGCACAGGAGGCGGTTTTATGGCGGAATCTTCCATAGAGGACACTATATCCACGGCTGAGCTGGAAATGCTCGAGAAAGTGGACAAATTCAAGCGCGAGCTCACGTCGCTCCGCACCGGCAGGGCCACCCCGCAGCTGCTGGACAACGTTTACGTCGAGTACTACGGCACGCGGGTGCCGCTGAAGCAGGTCGCCGCCGTTTCGATACCGGAGCCCCGCACCATCGAGGTGCGCCCGTGGGACGCAGGCGCCGCGGACGCGGTGGAATCCGCGCTTCAGAAAATGGATTTTGGTTCCTCACCTTCGCGCAACGGCAACGTTATCCGCATAAACCTCCCTCCGATGACCGAGGATCAGCGTAAAAAAATGGTGAAGGTCGTGCATAGCATGGGAGAAGACGCCCGGGTTCAGGTGCGCAACGCGCGCCGCGACGCGATAGAAAAGATAAAAAAAGCGCAGAAGGCCGGGGAGATATCCGAGGACGACTCTGAACGCAGCGAAGGCGTCATACAAAAACACACCGATTCTTTCTCGAAGAACATAGACGATATCGTGGCAGCCAAGGAAAAAGAACTCCTGACAGTCTGATGGACCAGCACAGCGCCAATCCGAACACTTCCCGCCTGCCCGCCCATGTGGCCATTATCATGGACGGCAACAGGCGCTGGGCCAAGAAACGCGGCCTGCCGTCCGTGGCCGGGCACAAGGCCGGGGTGGCCTCGGTGCACGCGGTGGTGCGCGCTGCCAGCCGCGCCGGGCTGAAGGTCCTCACCATATACGCGTTCTCCACCGAGAATTGGCGCCGGTCCAAACTCGAGGTGAGCGCGCTGATGCTGCTGCTTAAGAAGACCATAACCTCCTATTGCGACGAACTTGACGGGGAAAATGTGAAGCTTATGCTGAGCGGCCGCATAGACGAACTGCCGCGTCCCGCCCGCGAGGCCCTGCGCTCCGCCGAAGCGAGGCTTCAAGGCAACACCGGAATGATACTTAACATCGCCCTTAATTACGGCGGCCGCCAGGAAATACTGGACGCCGCCAACAAGGCGATATCCGCGGGGCTTAAAAGCGTGGACGAGAAAACTTTCTCCTCGCTGCTCTACACCCCTTCGCTGCCGGACCCCGACCTGCTGATACGCACTTCCGGCGAAATGCGCATTTCCAATTTCCTGCTCTGGCAGACGGCCTACTCGGAGTTCTACGTTACGGACACCCTCTGGCCGGATTTCCGCGGCGAAGAGTTCCTCAGCGCTATCCGCGACTACCAGGAGCGCGAGAGAAGGAGAGGTACCTGACGCTATGCTTTTACCACGATTTCTGACAGCTTTGTTCGGCATACCGGCGGTGGTGCTTCTTATACGCGCCGGGGGCCCACCGTACGCCATATTCGTTTTCGCGATAATAGCCGTTTCCCTTTACGAGTTCGCCACGCTCATGAAGCTGGGCGCTAAACCCGTGCAGGCCCCCGTCCTCTACGTTTTCGGCCTGCTGCTGCCGGCCGCCCTTTATTTCGACCGGTACTCGGCGGCCCAGGCCGGAGGCGACAACTTCACCGGCCTGGTAATAGCGCTCACGGTTATCTGCGCGATGACCTGCGAACTTTTCTCTTCGAAGAAATATCTGGAACGCATAGGCCTGACGCTGCTCGGCATCTTCATGATCTCCTGGTGCCTTTTCCACCTAGTGGCGCTCAGGGACATCCGCCCGGACGGTATGAGCCTTACCTTCATGCTCATAGTTACGGTCTGGGTAATGGACACCGCGGCTTATTTTCTCGGCAAGTCGTTCGGGCGCCGCCAGCTTTCTACGATAAGCCCGAAGAAAACCTGGGAGGGAGCGGCCGCCGGCTTCATCGCCTCGGTGATCACCGCGCTCGCCATCGGGCGCCTTACTGACGGCGCTATTTCACCCCGCTTCGCCGCGGGCGCCGGCGTGCTCATCGGCATCTTTGGACAGGTTTCGGATATTTCCGAATCTATGCTTAAACGGGCCGTGGGCGTGAAGGATTCCTCCAATCTGCTGCCGGGGCATGGCGGGATGCTGGACCGGTTCGATTCCTATATTTTCCTCGCTCCGTTGATGTATTACTACGCTATCCTGGCCCGCTAAAGCGGCCCGGCCGGCGGCATAAAAAGATTTCGGCGCGGTCAGCGCAACCAATGAAAAACATAGTAATACTCGGCTCCACCGGCTCCATAGGCGTAAACGCCGTAAAGGCCGTTAAAAACCTAGGGAAAGGCTGGCGCGTGCTCGGGCTGGCGGCCAACTCCAACCTTAAGGCGCTGGCCGCCCAGGCGAGCGAGGTCAAGCCGGCCTATGTTTCGGTTTTCGATTACGCCGCCTGGAAACAGCTTAAAGCCTCCCCCCCGCGCGGTGTCAAGGTGCTGCCGCCCGGAGTTGAGGGCCTCGTGGCCATGGCCTCGCTGAAAGAAGCGGATATAGTGCTGAATGCCGTCACGGGAGCGGTGGGTTTTGCCCCGCTGCTGGCCGCTATACGCGCGTCAAAACAGATCGCGCTCGCCAACAAGGAGCCGATGGTGATGGCCGGGGAACTGCTGATGAAAGAGGCCAGGCGCTGGTCGGCAAGGATAATCCCGGTGGACTCCGAACCTTCCGCCATATTCCAGTGCCTGGCCGGGATAGAGCCCGGCCTCTATGGCGCCTCTGTTTCAAAGATCTTCCTGACGGCCTCCGGCGGTCCTTTCTACCGGACCAAAGGTTCGCTGGCCCTGGTTAAGCCAGCGCAGGCTCTGAGGCATCCCCGCTGGAGCATGGGGCCCAAGATAACCGTGGATTCCTCCACGCTTATGAACAAGGGCCTGGAGGCGATAGAGATCAGCGGCCTTTTCTCGCTGCCGATCTCAAAGATAGAGGTGCTGATACATCCCCAGTCGGTGATGCATTCGGGAGTGGAATTCAAGGACGGCTCTGTGCTGGCGCAGATGTCAAACCCGGATATGAAGCTGCCTATACAGTACGCGCTCACCTGGCCGGGCCGCGCGAAATCCCTGGCTGAGCCGCTGGATTTCTTCAAGCTTTCGCGCCTGGACTTTGCCCGGCCGGATTTCCGCCGCTTCCCCTGCCTCGAGCTTGCCTTTTACGCCGCCGGAAAGGGCGGCATATACCCCTCCGCTCTCAACGCCGCCAACGAGGTGGCCGTGGAGAATTTTATTTCCGGCAAGCTGCGTTTCACAGATATAGCGGCGGTCGTGGAAAAGACGCTGTCCGCCTGCCGCGGCGACAGCAAGGAGCGTCTTACGCTGTCCGCGGCCGTTGAGGCCGACGGCTGGGCCAGGGAGAAGGCCGCCGCGGTCGCACTCGGGATAAGGCGCTGATAAAAGGGCAAAAATGATCATATCCATAGCAGCGGTGCTGTTTACTTTCGGCCTGGTGATATTCCTTCACGAGTTCGGCCATTTCATCGTGTGCCGGCTTTCCGGTATCCGGGTGGAGGCTTTCTCCTTCGGCTTCGGGCCCGAGCTGTACGGCCGCACCAGAGGCTCCACCCGCTATTCCCTCCGGGCCGTGCCGCTGGGCGGATATGTCAAACCCGCCGGAGAGAACATTGAAGAGGCTTCCGGAGCGCCCGACGAGTATTTCTCCAAGCCCTGGTACGCCCGCCTGGCGGTGGTCTTCGCCGGACCCATGATGAACTACCTGCTGGCATTCTCCCTTTTCTCGGGAGTGATACTTGTGGTCGGGGAACCCGCGCCTTCGAATGAACCCGTGGTGGGCGACCTGGTGCTGGACTATCCCGCCCAAACCGCCGGCCTCAGGTCCGGAGACAGGATACTGAAAGTGGACGGGGCGGGAGTGGCCACCTGGGAACAAATGGCCGGGATAATACACGGTAAAGTGGGTAAGGAAATTTCCGTGGAGTACAGCCGCGCCGGGGCCCAGTCCGTGGTAAAGCTTACCACGCGCAAGGATCCGCAGGACCCGTCGCGCGGGGTGGTGGGCATCTCACCGCTCCCTGTTTACCTCCGCGTTCCCTTTTTCAAGGGGCTGAATATGGGGCTTTACCAGTGCTGGTACTGGACCGCCTTCACCGTAAAAAGCCTCTACGCCAATATCCACAAACACGAGCGTCCGGACCTGGCCGGGCCCATAGGCATCGTGAACATCGTGAGCAAGGCGGCGCACTCGGGCCTGGGCGACCTTGTTTTCCTGATAGCCCTGATATCGGTGGCCGTCGGCTTTTTTAATCTGCTTCCGATCCCGCTGCTGGACGGCGGCTGGATCGTCCTTTACCTCTTTGAAGGGGTCTCGCGCCGTAAGCTGTCCGCCAATATCATGAAATACGTGAACGTGGCCGGAATGGCGCTGCTGATGAGCATATTCCTTTTCGCCACCTACAGCGACATCGTGCGGATAAAAACCGCCCACGACGCCAAAAAAGCCGCCAGGGCCATGGAGATAAAGTAGAATGGCCTGCGCCTGCCACGCCAAATCCCGCAAGACCCGCGTAGTCAAAGCCGGCCGCTTCGCCATAGGCGGCAGCAACCCCGTGTCGGTGCAGTCTATGTGCAATACCGACACCCGCGACCTTAAAGCCACGGTGGACCAGATACGCCGTCTGGAGGAGGCGGGATGCGAGATAATACGCGTCGCCGTGCCGGACATGCAGGCGGCTTCGAACCTGGGCCGCATCAAGCGCGCTATCTCCATCCCCCTGGTGGCCGACATACATTTTGACTGGCGGCTGGCGGTGGAGTCCGTGCGCCAGGGCGTAGACAAGGTGCGCATCAACCCCGGAAATATCGGCGAGCGCGACAAGGTCAAGGAAGTCGTCAAGGCGTGCAAGTCCGCAGGGGTTCCGATAAGGATAGGTGTTAACGCCGGTTCCCTCAAAGCCCTTAAGGATAACCCGAAACCGGCCTGGCAGCCTTATGACTGGGCCAGGCTTATGGTCAAGGAAGCCCTGGACGAGGTGCGCGCGCTCGAGCGGTTCGGCTTCAGGGATATAGTGGTTTCTCTGAAAGCCGACGATATAGAGCGGACCGTGATGGCCAATGTCCTTTTCTCGGAGAAGTCCGACATCCCGCTGCACCTGGGCGTTACCGAGGCAGGAAGTTTCCTGGCCGGCACGGTAAAGTCCTCGCTGGGCATAGGGCTCCTGCTCTCACAGGGCATAGGCGACACCGTCAGGGTTTCCCTCACCGAGGACCCCGCCATGCAGGTGCGCGCCGCCTATGAGATACTGAAGAGCCTGGGGCTGCGCAGTTACGGTCCCGACCTCGTTTCCTGTCCCACATGCGGCCGCTGCCAGGTCAACGTAGGAAAGGTTATACATGAACTGGAGGACCGCATCTATTCCAACCGCGGGCTGCGCGAGAAGTCCGAGGGTATGAAGATCGCCGTGATGGGCTGCGTGGTCAACGGGCCCGGCGAGGCGCGTTCTGCCGATTTCGGCGTGGCCGGCGGCAAGGGCCGCGGGATCTGGATAGAGAAGGGAAAGCAGATAAAAGTAATAAAAGAGTCCGAGTGGGTTAATGAAGTTATACGTAAGATACGCTCTTCCAAATAAGCCGATACGAAGAATTGAAGATTATCAGATTGAAGATTGAAGAATCTGTAATACTGGAAATATTTAACTGCATTATGTCCGCTCTTTGTTCGGTAATCTTGAATCTTCAATCTGGAATCTTGAATCGTTTTTAGGAGTCTGACCATGAAACTTTCCAAATATTTTCTCCCTACGCTGCGCGAGGCGCCGCAGGACGCAGACAACGTTTCCGTGAAGCTTATGTTCCGCGCCGGCATGATCCGAAAGCTCGCCAGCGGCATTTACGAGTGGCTGCCGCTCGGCCTGCGCGTACTGCAGAAGGTCGAGAACATAGTTCGTTCGGAGCTCAACCGCGTGGACGGCCAGGAGGTGCGCCTTCCGGTCATACAGCCCAAAGAACTGTGGATGGAAACCGGCCGCTGGCAGATCTACGGCAAGGAGCTGCTGCGCCTGACCGATCGCAAGGATTCCGAATTCTGCTTCGCCCCCACCGCCGAAGAAGTTATAACCAACATGGTCCGCCGTGACGTCAGCTCCTACCGGCAGCTCCCGATACTGCTTTACCAGTTCGGCCTGAAGTTCCGCGACGAGATACGGCCGCGTTACGGCGTGATGCGTTCGCGCGAGTTCCTGATGAAGGACGCCTACTCCTTCCACGCCTCGGACGAGGACGCGCAAAAATGGTACGGAATACTCTATTCCGCCTACGAGAAGATCTTCACCCGCTGCGGCCTTACCTTCAAACCTGTGGAGGCCGACAGCGGCCCGATAGGCGGCAACCACTCCCATGAGTTCATGGTTATAGCCGATACCGGCGAGGCCGAGATAGCGCTCTGCCCCGGCTGCGGCTACGCGGCCAATACCGAGAAGGCCGAAGTCTCCGAGCAACCCGCCCGCCAGGCGGACCCCTCCAAGCTCCAGCCGGTCAAGGAGGTCCCGACCCCGGGGCTTTACACCGTAGAGGATGTAGCCAAGTTCCTCAAGATGAATCCTAAGCAGTTCATAAAGACGCTGTTTTTCCTGGCCGACGGGGAACCCGTCATGGCGCTGGTGCGCGGCGACCACGAACTTAACGAGAACAAGCTGCGCCGCGTCATCGGAGCGGCTAACCTCGAAAAGGCTCCGCAGCACATCTACGAGGCTATAGCCGGCTGCCCCGCCGGTTTCGCCGGCCCGGTAGGTATAAAGGAGCGCTACGTTCCCGGCAAGGACACACGGCCCCTTAAGACCGTGATAGCCGATAACGCGCTGAAGAACGTCTTTAACGGCGTCTCCGGCGCAAACAAGAACGACACGCACGCCACAGGCATCAACCTCGGGCGCGATTACAACCCGGATTCTTTCGCCGATATCCACGTGGCCGCGGCAGGCGACCTGTGTCCCAAGTGCGCGAAGCCCTTCGGCTTCACGCGCGGCATAGAAGTGGGGCAGACTTTCAAACTCGGCACAAAGTATTCCAAGTCGCTGAAGTGTAATTTCCTGGACGAGCACCAGAAGGAAATGCCGATGGTGATGGGCTGTTACGGCATAGGCGTGACGCGGACCGTGGCCGCCGCAATAGAGCAGGGGCACGACGAGTGGGGCATAATCTGGCCTCCCGCCATAGCGCCTTTCGAATTCTCGCTGATCAGCATAGAGAGCGAGGATAAGGCCGTCGCCGAGGCTTCCGCCGCCATCTGCTCAGCCATACAGGCCGAGGGTATGGAAGCGCTCTGGGACGACCGGGACGAGCGTCCTGGCGTGAAGTTCAAGGACGCGGACCTGATAGGCCTGCCCTGGCGCGTAGTGGTAAGCTCCAAGACCCTGAAAGACGGGGAATGCGAATTCAAGCGCCGCGCCGAAAAAACGGCGCTGCGCTGGAAGCTGGACGAGGTCCCGGCTAAACTCAAGGAGCTGAAGGCCGAAATAAAATAGACGTTTTACTCGCCTCACGGCCGGGCCGCCGGATGGGGCTTTTGGCGCGGCCCGGTTCCCGGGCCCCGGAGGAAATATCCCCTGTTTCCGCCGCGCCATGCGGCCGATGCCGTTCGGCGTGCTCCGCATTGAACCTACCCCCGCATTTGTTAGAATTTTCATATAGACAAGCCTGCCGCCTGGCGCAAATTCCCAGCGGATTTCCCGCCGGCGGCCTGCAGATCGTATCTTCCGGAGGAAAAGCCTTATGAGACCCAACGACTTCATCAAATTCATGGAAAAGGCGAAGATGTACGACCTTACCCAGCCGCTGAGCATCCATACCCCCCCGTGGCCGAGCTACATGCCGCTGCAGCTCCAGTATTTCAAGCGCATAGCCGGCGCGCATATGGGCCAGGGCGCCAACGGCCAGATAATGACGACTTCCAACCATGTGGGCACGCATATGGACGGTGAGATCCATTTTTACAGCGCCGGGCGCACCATAGGCGAGGTGCCAATGAAGGAATGGATAGGCAACGCCGTAGTTGTGGATATCTCAAAAGACGTGGGGGATTACGACCTTTATGAGCCTGAGATGCTCATGAAACGCGCCGATATCCGCAAGGGCGATATTTTAATAATCAATACCGGATACCATAAATACGCCTGGTATGAAAAAAACACATGTGACGAAGTGCGGTATTTCTGCAAGCACCCGGGGCCGGGCCCCAAATTCCATAAGTGGGCGCTCGCGATGAAATTCAAGTGGATAGGCGTGGACTGCGGCTCGGCCGACCACCCCATGAACACCATAATCCGCAACTGGCATCCGAAGCTGTTCACCGAGGCCGAGAACAAGCTGGTGGAGAACTACGGCAAAAAATGGGACGAGATGTTCCCCAGCGAGGAATACTATCAGGTGATGCACCTGAAGCTTTTCCCGAAACGCCTCGTGCACGCCGAGAACCTCGGCGGCGACATCGAAAAACTTTCCAATAAACGCTGCTGGCTGGGCTTCTTCCCCCTGAAGGGCATTGAGCTTGAGTCGGCCATGGGCCGCGTCGTGGCCTGGACGGCGTAACGGGAGTTAAGCGCGGATAGCTGGCGGCGGAGGGCGATTTTTACCTGCGCTCCGCACTATCCGTTCCGCACTTTGAGCTGGAGATGAATTATGCCTATTACCGCTGAATTTGAGTACGTCAAACCTAAAGACATGGACGAAGCCCTCCATGTCTTTTCGCTTTACCGCGAAAAAGCGCGGGCGCTAGCAGGCGGCACGGACCTGGTGGTGCACCTTAAAGAGAACATCGCCCGGCCCGACGTGATCGTGGACCTGAAAGCCCTTGAGGAGCTGGCCGGGCTCGCTCTTAAAGGCGGAGTTCTGCGTATCGGCGCCCTGGTCACTTTTTCCGACCTTATAGGCTCCGCGCTCGTAAAAAGCAGGTTCCCGCTGCTTTGGGAAGCCTCGCTTACCATCGCCTCCACGGGCGTGCGCAACCGGGCCACGCTGGCCGGCAACATATGTTCAGCGGTACCCTCCGCCGATTCCGCCCCGGCGCTGGCGGTTTACGGCGCCGAAGTAGTGGCCCGCGGCATAAACGGGGAGCGGCGCATAGCGATCGCGGACTGGTTCACCGGCCCGAAGAAAACCGCCCTGCTGCCGGAGGAGATAGTCACCGCCGTTGAAATGCGCCAGCCGGCCGGCAGCCACGCCGGCTGCTACATGAAGCTTTCCCGCTACGAAGGAGAGGACCTGGCTCAGGGCGGGATAGCAGTCGCGGCTTTCGCGGACAAGACCTACCGCGTCGCCGCCTGCGCGCTTGGCCCCAAACCCTCCCGCTGCCCCAAAACCGAGGCGGTGCTGAACGGCAATACGCTTTCGGCGAAGATCCTGGCCGGCGCCAAAGAAGCCATACTGGGGGAGATCTCCCCTATCAGCGATATCCGCTCCTCCAAAGAGTACCGCCTGCACATGGCGCAGATAATGCTTGAGCGCGGGCTTGAAACGGCCGTGGCCCGGCTTTTCGGCAAGGGGCCGAAATACGGCGAGGGCAACATCTGTTAAGGAGCCATACAAAATGAAACTTCACAATATACAATTCAAACTTAACGGTGAAAAGGTTTCTTTGACGGTCGAGCCGAGCGACGTGCTGCTTGACGTCCTGCGCGGGAAGCTTGGCATCAAAAGTCCCAAAGTGGGGTGCGACCGGGGAGACTGCGGCACCTGCACCGTGCTGATGAACGGCAAAACCATACGCTCGTGCCTCGCCCTCGCGGTGGAGGCCGACGGCTCGGAGATCGTGACGCTCGAAGGCGCCAACACCCGCAAGTGGACGCAGCGGCTGCAGAAAAAATTCCACGAGAAGAACGCCTTCCAGTGCGGCTTCTGTGCCCCCGGGATAATACTCTCCGCCACGGAACTGCTTGAAAAGGACCCCAGGCCAACTAAGCATGATATTAAAGAGGCCATAGCCGGCAACCTTTGCCGCTGCACGGGCTACGAACCGATAGTCGAGGCCATAGAGGAAGCGGCCAGGGAGAAATAGTTTCCGGCGGCGGCCCTCCAAAAGATGAGGGCAATTCTTAAGGCGGGCCGGAAGCAGCGGGAAAACGGGTAAAGGGCAGTGCGCCTCATGCAAAAAAAGGAAATTTATCTGCGCTGTGCGAAAAAACCGTTCAAGCCCGCTTATGTCGCGGAAGTCGGCGTTTATCTTCCGGAAACTTCCATGGTCCTGGATTTTATCAATGACGGATGCGAGGCGCTGCTGGTCGACGCGGATCCCGGTTATGTTCAAAAGATACGCGAATATTTCAGCGGCAATAGCCGCGTAAAAATAGTAAATAAAGCCGTGTCGGACACAGAGGGCTCTGTCGAGCTGTATCACTGCGCATCTTCCACATTTATCGGCGGGCACGATACGCCCGCCGTGGTGAATGACGGCTATGTTCCTTCCGATAAGGATAGTTTCGTTGTCGATTCCTGCCGATTCGCTTCGCTGGATAACGGCAGGATAGATCTGGCTGTCATAGACGTTGAGGGCAGTGAATGGTTCGTCTTAAAGCATATGGTCAGCCGTCCCGCGGTGATATCGATCGAAACGCACGGCAAATACTATTTGAACCCCTTCTTGAAGGAAATACGGAATTGGATGAAGACCAATAATTACGCGGTTTGGTTCAAGGATAAGTCCGACAGTGTTTATGCCCGCAAGGACATCCTGAAAGTAAGTCTTGCCGAGAGATCGAGGCTTGCGTTTTATAATGCCGCTCTCTGTTTTCGAAGGATGACGCGCTATTTCAGGCCGCAGCGCCGGGTTGCGAAGCCGGCGTAAGCCCGCTTCCCGGCAAAGCACGGTCCCGGAGCGCGTAAAACCCGGCGGCGGCTCCCTTGTAAGAACAGACACTTGCAATAAGATCTCGGCGCGGTATAGCGAGGATAATATGGACCTACAGAAAATTATAGCTAAACCCGGGAAGGGGGCTAAGTCCGGAAAAGGCGTCGAGGAACTGGATGTGGTCGGCAAAAGCGTGCTGCGCGTGGATGGCTGGGAAAAGATAAAAGGCGCCGCCAAGTATACCGACGACCTGGAATTCGGCCCCGGCCTGCTCTACGCCGCCGTGGTGGAAAGCCCCCTCGCCCACGCGAAGATAAAGTCCATAGACGTTTCCAAAGCCGAGAAACTGCCCGGCGTGGTAAAAGTGGTCACCGGCCGCAGTTTCACCCATAAATTCGGCCTCTACATGACCGATCGCTATGTCTTCGCCACCGACACGGTGCGCTTCGTCGGAGAGCAGGTGGCCGCCGTGGTCGCCACCGACCCCAAAACGGCCCTGCGCGGTGCCGCCCTCGTGGCGGTGGAATACGAGGAGCTCACCCCTGTCTTCGATCCCGTAAAGGCCCTGGATAAAAAATCCCCCCTCGTCCACCCCGACCTGAAGAGCTACCGTCATGTGCCGTGGTTCTTCCCCCAGCCGGGCACCAATATCGCCCATTGGCGCAAAACCCGCAAGGGCGACCTCGCCAAAGGCTTCAAGGAAGCCGACCTCGTCATGGAGGACACCTACTGCGTCCCGCGCTACGCGCATTGCGCTATCGAGCCGCATTCCGTCATAGGCCTCTACGACGATTCCGGCCGCCTCACCATGTGGACCGCCTCCCAGTCGCCTTTCACCCAGAGGAACGTCTTCGCCCAGGCGCTCGAGCCCTTCGGCATCAGCCATAAGGACGTGCGGGTAATAAGCACTTACATCGGCGGCGGCTTCGGCGGCAAGGCCGGGGTCAGCATGGAAATAATCGGGGCGGCGCTCGCCATGTCGGTTCCCGGCCGTCCCATCAAAGTGCTGTGGAGCCGCGCGCAGGAATTTTACAACACCTACCAGCGCCAGGGCGTAACGGCGAAGGTGAAAATGGGCGTAAAGAAGGACGGGCGCATAACCGCGCTGGATTTTAAGCTTTACTGGGACGCCGGCGCTTACGTGGAATACGGCGCCAACGTCGTCAACGCGGCCGGCCTCTCCGCAAGCGGTCCCTACAGGGTGGACAATCTCAGCATCGACTCCATGTGCATCTATACCAATCTCCCCCCCGGCGGGCCTTACCGCGGCTTCGGCTATTCCGAATTTCTCTTCGGCCTGGAGTCGCATATCACGCGCATGGCGGAGAAGCTCGGGGTGGACTCGGTGGCCTTCCGCAAAAGGAACGCCATCCGGGAAGGCGACACTCTGCCCTACGGCGCGCACATGAATCCCAACGGCATACGCGAGGCCATAGAAAAAGTGGAGAAGGAAATTAAATGGGGCGTTAAAGAAAGATCCAAGGACCCGAAGAAGGCCATAGGCAAGTCCCTGGTCTGCTTCTGGAAGTCCCCCGCCATGCCCCCGAACGCCAGTTCCAGCGCCTTCCTGAAATTTAACGAGGACGCCAGCATCAACATACTTGTTTCCGGCATGGAGATCGGGCAGGGCCTCCTGACCGTGATGGCCCAGATAGCGTCCGAGGTGCTGAGCGTGCCCGTAGCCAAGATACGCGTGGAGACCCCGGATACCGACCGCAACCCCTACGAGTGGCAGACGGTGGGCTCCCACGTTACCTGGGGCTGCGGCAACGCCGTCAAGCGCGCGGCCATCGAGGCCAGGGAGAAGATCTTCGGCCTGGTGCAGCGTGTGCACTGCCTCGACAAGAGCACCCTCTACCTCGAGGACGAAAAAGTTAAATGCCGCACGCGGCCCGAATTCGAGCTCCGCCTGCGCGATTTCGTCATCAACGGCATACAGGCCGACGATCACACCTTCAAGGGCGGACCCATAATGGGCACCGGCATGTTCATGCCGGAATTCGCTTCGGCCATAAGCGACCCGGAAACGGGGCAAGGCGGCCATCCCAACGTGCATTACACTACCGGCTCGGCCGGCATAATACTGGAAGTGGACCGGGAGACCGGCAAGATGAAGATAAAGAAAGCCGTGCTGGCGGTCGACTGCGGCAAGGCCATAAACCCCGACCTTGTAAGGGGCCAGATAGTGGGCGGCTTGCTGCAGGGCTTCGCCACCGTGCTCTACGAGGACATGCGCTTCAACGAGAAGGGGCGCCTGCTGAACCCCAACTTTTCGGACTACAAAATACCTACGGTTATGGATATGCCCGAGAAGGTGGTTCCGATAATCATCGAGGTAGCCCAGCCCGACGGACCCTACGGCGCGCGCGGCGTGGGAGAGCACACCATGATACCGGCCGCCCCGCTTATAGCGAACGCCGTGGCCGACGCCGTCGGGGTAAGGATACAATCCATGCCTGTCACAAAAGAAAAAGTGGCGCTTGCCATGCTGAACAGGCGCAAGTCACAAGTCAGAGGCCGCAGGTAAGGGCGGTTGACCGATCCACGGAGAACGTATCATTATGAAAATAGCGATCTGCCAGTACGATATCAAGTGGGAGGACAAGGAGGCCAATAAAAAGAAGATAGAGGAACTGCTTGATGCCTGCAAGTGCGTTAAGGAAATAGACTGGCTTATATTTTCCGAAATGACACTTTCCGGTTTTACGATGAATACCGCTGCGGCCGAACTCAACGACGAGGACCGCGCCTTCTTCGCGGGACTTGCGGCGGAAAATAATATAAATATTTCCTACGGCGGGGTTGAAAAGGGTTTCAACAAACTTATAACCCTGGACCGTAAGGGTAACCGCGTCAACGCCTATTCCAAGATCCACCTCTACGCCTTCGGCGAAGAGGACAAACACTACAGCGCCGGTTCCGGCCAGGAAGTGTTCGAGCTCGAGGGCCTGCGCGTTATGCCGGCGGTTTGTTTCGATCTGCGCTTTCCCTACCTGTTCTGGAACATGGCTTCCGCGGCCGATGTCTACGTGGTGATAGCCGCCTGGCCGATGCGCCGCGCGGAGCAGTGGATGACGCTGCTGCGCGCCCGCGCCGTGGAAAACCAGGCGTATTGTATAGGCGTGGACCGCCTCGGCATGGAGGGCAAAGTGGAGTATTCAGGGAACTCCATGTGCTATGACCCGCTGGGCAAAGTGGTTCTGGACTGCGGGACTTCAGAGGGTATCTTTATCGCGGGAACCCCGCTGGACGGCGCGCTGGTAGCCAGGACCCGCGAGCGGTTCCCTTTTATAGGCGAACGTAAAAAGATGCCCTGGATGTAACAGCGGGCAGCGCGGTATGAATTCGGGAATTGTTTTAGGCCCCGCGCCCGCACACACTATGGACCTCATCTCATACGGCGACAGCATACCGGATGGCGACTACCGTCTGCATTCGGCCTTTGCCAATGCAATAAATTTCAGGAAAGGTAAACTCATAGTTTCCCTCGTGCCGCCGCGCACGGGTGCCGGACCGCTAAACGTCGTAATGAAGCAGCTCCCCCTGGGCGCCAAGCGTCTCCGCGCCTCCCGGTTCTGTTTTTACGTCGACGAAAACCGCCTTCGCAAAGACCCGGCCGCGCTTTATTCCTCCAGGGTCCCGCTGCTGGCCGGAACGGAACCGGAGACCGTGCTGGGCAATACGCTGGTGTTCATACTCCTGCTTATCCGTTTTTCAAAGCCCAAAAGCCTGGCCTTTATTTTCGACACGGCGCTGGAAAAGGATTTCTCCAGGGGTTTTCGAAAAGAATATGCTGGCCCGGTTCAAGAAGGGCGCGGCGTATTTCCGGACAGGCGACTACGCGCGCGGCGCAAAAACGATGCGCGGTTTAGGCATGGGTCTTACTCCCTCCGGGGACGATTTCCTGAGCGGCCTGCTTGCCGGTTACTATTTCGCGCTCGTGAACCTCCGGTTCAACACCCGTGAGAGGATGGACCTTGTTTTCCTCAACTCCGAGGGAGGAAACTTTATATCCAACGCTTTTATCAGCTCCTCGTACGCCGGCAAGGTCAACGCCAAGGTGCGCCGCCTGATGCTGGCGCTGGCGGGGCGCGACCGCCGGGAGCTGGCGGCGGCCGCTAAAGCGGCGCTGCAGAGCGGCCATACCTCGGGCGCCGATTTCTGCTCCGGGCTGGCCTTCGCGCTCCAGGATGTCCTCCGGGCACCTTGAGCCGCGGGCCGCGCGTTACAGGATGTGCGTGCGGCGCTCAGGGTACCCGTGACCGGCGGCTTGCTGTTTGCGAATATAAATCCGGGGCTTGCGGGCCGTAGCGGCTATTTTATGGAGAACATATGATAAAGACGATTATAAGAAAGGGCGCGTATTTCGATTCCGTTTCGCTGATGCAGGTGGCGAAGAAACTGAACGCGCTCGACGGGGTAATAGATTCCGCCGTTGTCATGGCTACCAAAGAGAACAAGGGGATAATACGGGCCTCCGGCCTGCTTACCGCCGAGATACTCAAGGCCGCGGACAACGACCTCGCCATCGCCGTGAACGCCCGCACAATATGCGCCGCCGAGGCGGCGCTGAAGGCCGCGGAAGAGCTGCTTGATAAAAAACCGGCGTCCTCCGGCGGCTCGGACCGCAAGGCCGCCGGCCTTGAGGACGCGCTGAAAACCCTCGCCGGAGCCAACCTCGCCGTGATCTCGGTGGCCGGGAGGTTCGCGGGCGCGCTCGCGGCGCAATGCCTCGAGAACGGCCTGAACGTGATGCTCTTCTCCGACAATGTCCCGGTCGAGACAGAAGTGGCCCTGAAGAGGGAAGGCGTTAAAAGGGGCCTGCTGGTTATGGGCCCGGACTGCGGCACGGCTATCATAAACGGGGCGCCGATCGCGTTCGCGAACTCCGTGCGGCGCGGCAATATCGGCATAGTGGCGGCTTCGGGCACCGGCCTGCAGGAAGTCTCCGCGCTTATTTCCAACGAGGGAGCCGGGATTTCCCAGGCTATCGGCACCGGCTCGCGCGACGTTAAGATAGAGGTCGGGGCAATAACCCTGCTGGAAGGTCTCAGGATGCTGGCCGCGGACCCGGCCACGGAGGTGCTGGTGATAGTTTCAAAGCCCCCCCATCCTTCGATACTGAAAAAAATAACCGCGGAAATAGGCAAGATCCGCAAGCCCGTAGTGGCCGTCTTCCTGGGCGGGGAAATAAAGGAAAAGATAAAAGGCGACTTTTACCCGGCCAAAACGCTTGAAGAGGCCGCGTACAAGGCCGTGTGCCTGGCCAAAGGCTGGAAACCTGCCAAAGCCAGGGAGATCATTTATGACATGAACCTGAAGGCCGGGGAGCTGGCAAAAACGGAGGCCGCTAAGAAGAAAAAGGCGCGCTGCCTGCGCGGCCTGTTTTCCGGCGGCACCTTCGTCAGCGAAGCGCAGGTTATATTGCCGGAGCTTATAGGCGAAGTGCGCTCGAACGCGCCGCTGGACAAAAAGTTCGGGCTCAGGGATTCTATGAAGCTCAGCGGCCACGCCGTGATAGATCTTGGAGAAGACGAATTCACCGTAGGGCGGCCGCACCCGATGATAGACTTCACGCTGCGCAGTAAAATGATAGTTTCCGAAGCCGCCAAGCCCGAGGTTTCGGTCCTGCTCCTGGACCTTGTACTGGGCTACGGATCTAACCTGCGGCCGCTGGAGGATATTACCCCCCCCATTACGGAGGCTTTCCTGCGCAACAGGGAACTGTCCATTATCGCTTCCGTAACCGGCACCGAGACCGATCCCCAGACGCGCTCCAAGGTGGTGAAAGGGCTTGAGGCCGCGGGCGTGCTGGTGATGCCGTCTAACGCCGGGGCCTGCCGCCTGGCCGGGGAAATTATCAGGCTGTCAGGGAGCAAGGCACGGGGCGCAGGCCTAAGGTCTTAAAGGGTTTGTCGCTTTTTATTCGTCTCAGCTGATCGAAAGGAGAATTTATGGCTGTTTCAAAATTATTCGGATCGGAGTTGAAGGTGATCAACATCGGCCTGGAATCTTTCCGGCAGGGGCTATCGGACTGCGGCGTAAAGAGCGTACAGGCGCAATTCAAGCCGCCCCTTTCCGGGGAGGCAGGGCTATTCGCTAAAACATCCAGACACGCTGCGCGCATAGGGAGGGCAAATAAAAAGGCCCTCGCCCGCGTGCTTGAGGCCAGGCCGGTCCTGACGGGCATGGGCACGGCGCTGGACGTTATCCCCGGGATGGCGAAGGACCTTATACTCCACGCCGGCCCCCCCGTCACCTGGGGCAGGATGTGCGGTCCAATGCGCGGCGGGATAATGGCCGCCTTGATGTACGAAGGCCTGGCCAAGGATCCCGCTGCGGCGGAGCGGCTGGCCGCCTCGGGCAAAATAAAGTACGCGCCCTGCCACGAGCATAACGCCGTGGGGCCTATGGCCGGGATCATCTCCGCTTCCATGCCGGTTTTTATCGTAAAGAACGAAGCCGCCGGGAATTACGCCTACGCCACGCAGAACGAGGGGCTGGGCAAGGTGCTGCGCTACGGCGCCTATTCTCCCGAGGTGATAGAGCGGCTTAAGTGGATGGAGACCGTGCTGTACCCCGCGCTGAAGGCGGCCATAGAGTTCCTGGGCAAGATCGACCTTAAGGCTATAGTTGCGCAGGCGCTGCATATGGGCGACGAGGTTCACAATCGCAACCGCGCCGCCACTTCGCTCTTCTACCGGGCTATCGCGCCGGCGGTGATAAGGACGGCGCGCGACCCGGAGACGGCGGCTAAAGTTCTGGACTTCGTCAACGGCAATGATCATTTCTTCCTGAACCTGTCCATGGCCCTCTCCAAAGCCTCGCTGGACGCGGGGCGCGGGGTTAAGGATTCGAGCCTCGTGGTCGCGATGGCCAGGAACGGGACGGATTTCGGCGTGCAGCTCTCGGGCACCGGAGGGCGCTGGTTTACCGGGCCGGCGCCCGTGCCGGACGCGCTTTATTTCCCCGGGTACTCCAAGGCCGACGCGAATCCGGACATAGGCGACTCAGCGATAACAGAGACCAACGGGCTGGGCGGATTCGCAATCGCCGCGGCGCCGGCTATCGTCCAGTTCGTCGGCGGCACGGCGGCGGACGCGGTCAGCTATACGCTGGCGATGTACGAGATAACCGCCGGCGAAAATAATATTTACAAGATCCCTTACCTGAATTTCCGCGGTACGCCAACAGGTATAGACGTAATAAAGGCGGCGCGGTCCGGCATACTGCCTTTCATCGACACCGGTGTGGCGCACAAGAAGGCCGGGGTGGGACAGGTGGGCGCGGGGGTGCTGAGCGCGCCTCCGGAGCCTTTTGCCAGGGCCTTCGAGTATTTCGCCCGTAATCTTAAATAAGAGCCGCAGGTTCGCGGGTCCTGCCGGCGGACCGGAACGCGGGGTCGCGTCGAGCACACCGTGCCCGCGCTTCCCCGGCTCTGTCGGATTTCGCTGCGCGAAACCGCCACGGTGTCCATAGCGAACGCGAGAAGCAAAGTCCACTCAGCCTCGCCGCTTACGCAAGTCTCGGCCTGCGGAGGTCCCCGCTAACCCGGTTCCGCCGTCATCCGCTCCATGAGAATAAGCGCGAGGGCCTTATCCCCCGCCCCTGCATGGTACGGGCGCGGTTGGATACTCCGTACCACCCCAGGGCAGGCGCCGGTTCTCCTCGATTTTACCCGATTTGCCTTGTCGTATCCGGCTAAAATTGCTATTATAATTAAGGAAGGTGGCTGAAGTTCAGCCGCTTTTTTTTGTAATAGGCCATCCCGGAAGGTGTTTTATGGACAACTCTAAAATCGAGAGCGCGATATCCGCCACGCTGGAGCCGACCGGTTTTGAACTGGTGGACCTGCGCATGGCGAGCCACAACGGCAAGCCGCTGCTGCAGGTTTTCGTGGACAGGGAGCAGGGCGGTGTGAACCTGGATGACTGCGGCAGCCTCAGCTCAAAGATCGGGGCCTGCCTGGACATGAACGATTTTTACGCTAACGGGTATTTCCTGGAGGTTTCCTCCCCCGGGATAGACCGCGTGATCAAGAAGGAAAAAGATTTCAAGCGCTTCACGGGCAAGCAGGTCAAGGTCCGCCTGAAGCGGCCGGTCAACGGCGCGCGCGTGTATTACGGCGCCATAGACGGCTTTGAAAACGGGCAGCTGACCCTGTCCGGCGGCGTAAAATTCAACCTTGAGGATATAGACGAGGCGAGGCTGCATCCTGCCGATGACGAGATCCTGAAGGGAAAATAAGCACCACCCCCCCGGGCCCCGGGCCCTGGGAAATACGTTAAGCGGATGGCGAGATAAAACAGGGGTATAAAATGACGAACAAGGAACAGAAAAACAAATCGGAGCTTTTACTGGCGCTTGAGCAGCTGGAAAGAGAGAAGAACATAAAACGCGAGGACGTGTTCAAGACCATCAGCGACTCCCTGGTGAGCGCGCTGCGCAAATATTTCGGCAAGACGGCGCAGATCATGGCCGGCATAGATCCGGACACCGGCGAAATGGCAGGTTTCCTCGTGAAGAAAGTGGCCGATCCCGTGGTCACCCCCGAACTCGAGATAAGCCTGGCCGACGCGAAGGTTCACCAGCCCGAGGCAAAGCTCGGGGACGATATCCACATCCCCGTGCCCATACAGGATTTCTCCCGCATAGCGGCCCAGACCGCCAAACAGGTTCTGATACAGAAGATACGCGAGATCGAAAAAGTTCGCGTTTACGACGAGTACAAGCCCCGCGAGGGCGAGGTGGTTACGGGCCTGGTGCACCACGTCGCCGGCCGCGACATCTTCGTCGACCTTGGGAAAGCCGAAGCTATACTACCCTTTTCCGAACAGATACGCCGCGAACATTACAGCGTCAACCAGCGCGTGCGCGCCATCATACACCGCGTGGATAAAGAGAACAAGGGGCTTCAGATAGTCCTCTCCCGCGCCTCCGGCGCTTTCCTGAAAGCCCTCTTCGAATCAGAAGTCCCGGAGATAGCGGAGAAAGTGGTGGAGATCGTGGACGTCGTCCGCGACCCCGGCTTCCGCGCCAAAGTTCTGGTACGCAGCAACTCCCCGAAGGTTGACCCGGTTGGCGCCTGCGTGGGTATGCGCGGCTCGCGCATACGCGTCATCATGAACGAACTTTCCAACGAGAAAATAGACCTTATCCCTTATATCGAGGACACCCTCACGATGATAGCCAAAGCCTTCTCCCCCGCCACGGTCAGCTCCGTGAAGGTCCTGGACAAGGAGAACAAGCGCGCCCAGATCATAGTGCCGGACGACCAGCTGGCCATGGCCATCGGCCGCGAGGGCCAGAATATCCGTCTCGCCAGCCGCCTTACCGGCTGGGAGATAGAGGTTAAGTCCGAAGGCCAGCGCTCCGAGGACAACAAGCGCACCACGGATATGGCGATGCAGGACCTGCTTAAGATCGACGGCATAGGCGCCAAAGTAGCCGAGACCCTGATAACGATGAACGTGCTGGATATACGCACCGTGGCGGGGCTTACCCAGGAAGAGCTGTGCTCCCTCGAAGGCATAGGGGAGAAGACAGCTCAGAAGATAATGGCCGGGGCCAAGAAATTCATTGAAGAAAATCCTAACTACGGGCAGCAGGCCGGGCAGGAAGAAGCTTCCAAGACCGAAGAGGTGAAAAATGAGCCTGAAGAAACAGAAGGCAAATGAGAATTTAGAAGCCGAGGCTAAAACCCCCGGGGCTGAAAAGCCGGAAGATCTGAAAGCGGCGCCCAAGAAGAAGGCGGCCGCCAAACCGCCCGCGCCCAAAAAAGCGCCGGCCGCCAAGGGCGCGGTCAAAAGCAAGGAGGAGGCCAAAGCCCCCGCCAAGGCTAAAAAAACGAAGGCCGAAGCTCCCGCTCCGGAGCCGGAGCTTCCCAAGAAGCCGGACCTTAAGCGCTTCATGTTCTCCCATTCGACTACGGAAGGCACGATAGCCGCCGGGCCCACCGGACAAAAAGAAGAGCCGAAGCCCGTTGAGCCGCCTCCGGCGCCCAAGCCCCCGGCCGTGACCGTAAAGCCTCCCCTCCCCGGAGCCGTTCCGCTTAAGCCTGCCATCCCCGCGCTGAAGCCGGGTTTGCCGCCGGCCAGGCCGGGCATTCCGCCCCTCAAGCTGGTCATCCCCCCCCTTATAAGGCCCTCTGCGCCCGGGATGCGCCCCGGACCAGTTCTTCCGAAGCCGCCGGCCCCGGTCTTCCGCCCGGTTTCCCCCGCCCCGGCCAAACCGCTGTTGAAGCCCGCGCCAAAGCCGGCGGCCCCGGCCCCCAAGCCGGCCGAGCCGGCGCCGCTGCCCGCACAGGCGGGAGAGGCCCCCGCTCTGCCGAAGCTGAAGGTCTCGACCAATATCATCGTTCGCGAGCTGGCCGAAAAGATGGGTATAAAGACCACGGACCTGATAAAAAAACTTATGGGTATGGGTGTGTTCGCCACCATCAATCAGCGCCTTGACCAGGACGCGGCCGTGCTGATAGCCGCCGATTACGGCTATGACCTTGAGCTTATCCCCATGTACGGGGAAGAGGAGCTCCAGGAGGAGATCGAGCATGAGAAGCCGGAGGACATGAAGCACCGCTCCCCCATCATCACCATAATGGGCCACGTCGACCACGGCAAAACCACGCTGCTGGACGCGCTGCGCGAATCCAACGTGGTGGATACGGAATCCGGACAGATCACGCAGCATATCGGCGCCTACATGGTGAAAACCTCGCGCGGGAACATAACCGTGGTGGACACCCCGGGCCACGAGGCGTTCACCGCCATGCGCGCCCACGGCGCAAAGATAACGGACATCGTCATCCTGGTGGTTTCGGCGGTCGACGGCGTGATGCCGCAGACGCTCGAAGCCATCAACCACGCCAAGGCCGCGGACGCGCCTATAATAGTGGCGATCAACAAGATCGACCTTCCCACTTCCAACGTGCAGCAGATCAAGCAGCAGCTCTCGCAACACGGCCTGCTGCCTGAAGACTGGGGCGGCAAGACCCCCATGGTGGAAGTCTCGGCCAAGAAACGCCTTAACCTGGATAAGCTGCTGGAAATAATCAGCATACAGGCCGAGCTGATGGAGCTCAAAGCCAATCCCGACAAGCCGGGACAGGGCATAGTCATAGAATCCCGCCGCGATCCCAAAAAGGGCATCGTGGCCACCATAATAAACGTGACCGGCACTATCCGCATAGGAGACCCGTTCACCGTCGGCGCGGCGCACGGCAAGGTGCGCGCGCTGGTTGACGACCGCGGCAACAGGCTGGAAGAACTGAAACCCAGCATGCCCGCCGAGGTCCTCGGCATCAGCGGCGAAGTTCCCACGGCAGGCGACGTGCTTAAAGTCGTGGAAAACGAGAAGGAAGCCCGCCACGTGGCCGACAAGCGCAAGCTTAACCGCCGCGAGGAAGCCCTCTCCCACCAGAGGCATGTCACACTGCTGTCTCTCAAGTCCCAGGTGGACCAGAAGCTGCTCCGCAACCTTAACGTGGTGCTGAAAACCGACGTGTTCGGTTCGATGCAGGCCATCAAGGACTCGCTGGAGAGGCTCAGCACCAATGAGGTGGCGATACAAATACTGCACGCCGGCATCGGGAACATCACCGAATCCGACGTCCTGCTGGCCAAGGCTTCGGCGGCCGTCATTCTCGGCTTCCACGTGGACGCAGACAGCAAGGTGGAGGAAGAGGCCAAGCTCGCCGACGTGGAAATACGCAACTACAAGATAATATACGACCTGCTGGAAGACGTGCGCGCCGCGATGAGCGGCCTGCTGGCCCCGGAGATAATAGAAACCGTGACCGGCCGCGCCGAAATACAGCAGATATTCGACCTCAGCTCCGGCAAAGTGGCTGGAGTGCTGGTGCGCGAGGGCAAGCTTACCCGCAACCAGGCCGCGCGCATTATACGCGGCAAGGAAGCGGTCGGTTCCGCAAAGATAAGCGGCCTCAAGCGCTTCAAAGAGGACGTGAGGGAAGTCGAGAAGGGCATCGAGTGCGGCATGCTGTTCGACGGCTTCAAGGACTTCCGCGTAGGCGACGTCGTAGAGGTCATAACAAAAGAGGAGCGTATACGGCGCCTTGCGGCGCCGGGCGCTTGATCCCCAATGGGCTCAAAAAGAAACGAGCGGCTTAAGGAACTGTTCCTGCAGGAGATCAACCTCCAGTTGAGGAACGTGAACAGCATCAACTCGAACGGCATACTCACCCTGACGGGCGCCGAACTGACCAAGGACACCAAGATCCTCTATGTCTTCTATTCTGTGATGGGGACGGAGGATGACAAGAAGCGCAAGGAACGGATCCTGAACGCCAACGCCTGGGACATACGCACAGTGCTGTTCAAGAAGCTGCGGCTAATGAGCGTTCCCGAGATCGTGTTCAAATACGACGAAACCCCGGAAAAAGCGTCCGGGCTTGAGAAGATATTTTCCAAGATACGCTCCGAGCATGATAAGACCGATGAGAACCCTTGACCTCGAGAAGGAATTCAAACGCCTCGAGGAACTGATAGCGAATTCCGGCACTTTTTTCCTGGCCGGGCACCTGAACCCCGACGGCGACACGATCGGCTCCATGCTGGCTATCGCCTCTGTACTGAAACGCCTCGGCAAAAAGGTCAGGCTTTTTTCACAGGACCCCGTGCCGGACAACCTGCGTTTCCTGCCCCATACGGGCAGTATTCGCGCCAGCCTGCCTTCGGGGAAGTTCGACGCGGCGATACTGCTTGAGTGTTCCACTCCGGCGCGCGGAGGCGATCTTGAAACGGTGCTGAAAAAAGCCGGAACCGTGGTCAATATCGACCACCACAAGACCTCCGAATTCTACGGCGACATAAATATCGTCGAGCCGCATTCCTCTTCCACGGCGGAAATCGTCCACCGCCTTTTCTACAACATGAACGTGAATATTACGCGGCGCGAGGCGGCCTGCCTTTACACCGGTATAGTCACGGACACCGGGCGCTTTCATTTTCCCGCAACCAGCCCCCGCACGCTGGAAACAGCCTCCCGGCTGCTGGAGACGGGCTTTAAGTTCTCCCGGGTGAACGACCTGCTTTACGCCACCAAAACCTGCGAGGCCCTTAAGATATTGGGCCGCGCCCTCGAAAGCCTGGAATTCACGGCGGGCGGAAAGCTCGCGGTGCTGACGCTTAAACTCTCCGATTTTAAGGATTTCGGCGCGCGCCCGGAGCACAGCGAAAACGTCATCAACTTCGGCATGATGGCGCCCGGCGTCAAGGCCGCCGTAATGTTCCGCGAAGAAAAGGGCCGCATCAGCGTCACCTTCCGCTCCCGCGGTCACATCGACATGAGCGCGGTGGCCAAGTCCTTCGGCGGCGGCGGGCACCGCAACGCCTCCGGCTGCCGCTTCCAGGGAACCATGCACGCGGCCCGCCTTAAAGTGCTGGCCGTCCTGACGCGCCTGCTGGCATGAACCAGACAACCCCGAGGCCTACCGGACTTTTCCTCTTCGACAAACCCAGGGGCATAACTTCCCATGACGCGGTGGACCTGCTCCGCGCCAAACTCTTATTCCGCAGGATCGGGCATACCGGTACGCTGGACCCCATGGCTACCGGCCTGCTTATAATGCTGGTGGGGTCGGCCACATCGGCCCAGTCCGGGATGCAGGGCTCTCCAAAGATATACGGAGGAACCATACTGTTCGGCACCGAGACCGACACGTGGGACGCTGAGGGAAAAATTACGGCGGAAGCTCCACCCCCCCGGCTGGACGCCGATTCGGTTAAAAAGGCGGTGGAGGCTTTCAGCGGAAAAATTATCCAGACCGTCCCGCCCTATTCCGCGGTGCGGCGCGGCGGCGAGGCGCTCTATAAGATGGCCAGGCGGAACGAGGTCGTGCCGGAGATAAAGAGGGAGGTGGAGGTGCGCTGGCTTTCATGGAACGTCAGGCCTCCGGTCCTTGAATTCGAGATCCAGTGTTCAGGGGGCACATATGTCCGTTCTATAGCTTTCGAAATGGGCCGATACCTGGGTTCCCGCGCGCATCTGTCTTCGCTCCGCCGCCTCAGCATAGGCCCCTGGAGCGTTACGGACGCCGTTTCCGTCGAGGGTCTGGAAGCCATGCCGGGAGCGTCCGTGCTGGCCGCGCTCCGTCCCGTGGCGGCCTGAACTATGCTTAATTTCCTCGCCATAGGCACTTTTGACGGTGTCCACCTGGGGCATCGCAGGATAATACGCGCAGCCATGCGCGAGGCGCTGAAGCTCGGGATGAAAAGCCGTATCGTGTATTTCCCTTCCCCCCCAAAATTCTTTTTTTCCGGTGAGAGCGCCGATTGCCTTATAACGCTTCCGGAAGAGCGGGAGCGCCTTATTTCGGACCTGCGCCCGGATTCCGTGGAGCCGCTGGCTTTTAATTCCGCCCTCGCCGAGATGACGGCCTCGGATTTCTTTAGCGGTGTTGTGCTAGGCAGGTTCCGGTCCGGGGGACTGTGCGTGGGCCCGGATTTCGCGGTCGGCAGGGGTCGTGAGGGCCATCTCGATTTCTTGCGCTCCGCAAGCGCCGCAGCGGCAATAGCCTTCAAGCCGGTGGCTTTTGCCCGCCGGGCAGGACACAAGATCTCTTCGAGTCTCATACGCGCCTGCCTGCGCGCCGGCGCTGTGGAGGAGGCCAACCGCTGCCTGGGGTGGAACTATTCCGTTTCCGGTCCCGTGATACGCGGCGCCGGCCTGGGCCGCAAACTGGGTTTTCCCACTGCCAATATCGGCTCCCATCCCGCCAAGATCCTTCCGCCCGGGGTTTTCGCCGCCAGGGTAAGGGTGTGCGGCGAGGTCTTCGACGCGGTGGTTAATGTCGGAAGGCGCCCCACAGTGGACGCCCCTGGCGCGCGGATGCTTCTGGAGGCGCACCTGCTTGATTTTTCGCGGATGATATACGGCGAAAAGATGCATGTTACTTTTTTGAAGCATATCAGGCCGGAGCGAAAATTCCACTCCCTCCAATCCCTAGAGAGGCATATACGCGACGACGCGGCCGCCGTGCGGCGCTATTTTGCCGGTAAATCCAGCCAGTGATAGTTATATTACCCGCGGCAGTGAGCGGCGCAGGAAGCGCCCCGTGAATCTTTTCGGGTCGGTCAGTTTACCCTTTTCCGCTATAACTTCCCCCCTGAGCAGCGTGTACCTGGGCGTACCGTAGAGGCGGCGGCCCTGCCATGGGGAATAATCCGTATTGTGCATCATGCTCCGCCAGTCCGCCTTAACGGAGGCGGCGGGGTTGATTATCGCTAAATCAGCGTCAGCCCCGGGCTTTATAAAGCCTTTCTGCGCTAGGCCCATGATGCGCGCCGGGTTTTCGCAGAGAAGTTCAACCATCTTTTCCAGGGTGATCCTGCCGCTTTTTACGCCGAAGGTGTATGCGGCGGGCAGCAGCGTCTGCGAGCCCGGCATCCCCATGGGCAGTCTTGTTATATCGCCTTTCCAGGCTTTCTTTTGCTCGCTGGTGAAGGTGCAGTTGTCCGTGGCTATTACCTGCAGGAGGCCCTTTTTCAGGGCGCGCCACAGTTCGGCGCTGTCCTGTTTCGTCCGTATCGGAGGGCAGCAGGAGTAGAGGTAGCCGTCCTTTCTGCGGAAAAGGCTCTCGTCCAGGGCCAGGTACTGCGGGCAGGTTTCTCCCATGACCCTATGCCCGTCCGCCCTCGCCGCCGCGACTATGCCAGCCGCGCCCGCGGTCGAGAGGTGCACGAAATATACAGGCCCGCCGGCGGCGGCCGCAAGCCCGGCCACCCTCCCTACCGCCTCGATTTCAGTGCGCGGGGGATGTGAAAGGGGTAGCGCCATTATGTTCTTCAGGCCGGAATAGGTTTCCTCCAGGAGGTCGACCTCCGGGCCGTTCTCGGCGTGCACGCAAACCAGCGCCCCGAGGCGGGAGGCCGCTTTCAGCGCGGTCGAGATCTCCGCGTCGCTGGCCATGAGCCCGCGGGCGCCGTAAGTCGTGAACATCTTGAAAGTCGGGGACCCGGCTTTTACCGCGGCGGCCATGCTTGCGGCCGGGTGTTTCATCTTTTTCAGGCCGGTGAGCATGCAGTGGAACGAAAAGTCGGTGTAGGTCCTGCCGGCTGCCTCTTTTACGCGAGCCTTCAGACCGGCCAGCGGGCTTTCCCCCGGCCCCTGGCCGGTATAGTCGATAAAGGTGGTGATGCCGCCGCAAGCCGCGGCCGCGGAACCGCTGGTAAAATCGTCGGCCGTATATTTTCCAGGCCCCATCTTAAGCTTAAAATGAGCGTGGGCGTCTATCACTCCGGGCAGTATCAGCAGGCCCCGCGCGTCTATCGTCCGGTGTGCGGGCGGAAGTGCTTTGGCGTGCGGGCGCAGTGCCGCTATTTTTCCGTCCTTTATGAAAATATCCAGCGCGGCAATGCGTTTTCCGCTTACCGTCTTGCCGCCGGTGATCGCCAGGTCAAAGGCCATCAGGATTTATGCAGGTAGGTGTGGTGGTGCGGGGCGTTCGCCCTGTGGCGGTACCCCGCGATGATGGTGTAAGCCAGGAAAGTCGCTGAGGCGAAGGTAACCGCGCACATCACCAGCCAGGCGGAAAGTATCCGGGGGTTCGACTCGGTCATAACTACTATGTAGGCCAAGTATCCCAGGAAAACCGAAGCCGCAAGCCAGAAAAAAGCGAAAACCGCGCGTATTACGTTTGCCATCATAGAATTCTATCGGTTTAAACCGCACAAAGTCAACGGGGACCATCCGAAGCTGTAATGTCCCGGAAAATACATTGGCGCGCTATTCCCGCCTTAGGCCCGCCCCGGTACCGCCGGGATCGTCCGTACGGTATATTTGCTGCCCAGAATGGTTTCGGTTCCCCAGTGATTCCGCAAAGCTATAAGGTCGAAAAAAAGACAGCCGGCCAGTATGGCCGTCGCCACGGAAATGTGATGGCGCTGGAGCGGTGATATGAAAAGAAGGCCGAAAAAAAGTCCGACCATGCCGCCTATGCCGGTAGAAACCAGCAGGTTCGTCAGGCGGTTAATATACAGCTGGTCTATGAAAGTGTAGCGGGGATCTACCAGGAACTGCCCCTGTATGGCCGCGCCGGCCAGGAAAATCAGGAAGAATTGCCAGAAAGCCGCTTTCTGGAAAGAAAGGACGGCCCATGCTCCATCCTTGTATTGAGGCGAGCGGACGGCGATGAATAGAAATAATCCGGTGAACAGGAGCGGCAGGATGGAAAGCTTGAGGGCAGCGCCCCAGGTGCCGCCCGCGGTCTCCCCGGCCTTTGCCGCGGCCAGGCTCTCCGGAGAAGGGTATTTGAATTTAAAGACCTCCTCCAGCTGAGGGTCCTTTATTTCGCGGCAGGTTAAGGAGCACAAGTTCTTTATCGTAGCGGGGCCCGTGAGGCGCGAGGCCTGGTAAAAAAACGCGGCGGCCAGAAGCATTATGGAGCCGGCCGCAACGTACGCCGCGTAAACGGTCGGGGCGCTTTTTGACCTGTGCGCTCCGATGAGCGCCCAGGCAAAAATACAGGAGTTAAGTAGAAGCGTAAGCTTTGAATTCATTTTTTGAACCTCATGGACTTACCGCCGCCTTTATCTTAGAAATCCGCCGCAGGTCATGTTGTACGCGAGATATAAGATCCCGCGGGGAGCCGGCAATTTACGTTAAGCTCGACTTTGCAAAGAAGGCCGCGTGGAGGGCTTTCAGCAGGGTTTCGGCTTTGCCCGGGGCCGTGCGAAGCGTTATATGTCCCGAGGAAAAACTTTCGACCGTGTGCGCCAGCCCGCATGCTTCGGCCGCCTTTTCAGCGGCCGCCAGGTGGCGCCTGTTCAAGCCGCGGCCTATGGCCGAGACCAGGGCCGGGCCGGCTTCCTTTCTCATGGAAAGGCAGGCCACTCCGCGGCGGCCGCCCGCCCGTGTCACCAGGGTGCCTGGCTCGTCGTGGAATGACGACCTGAGGTGCAGCGTAAGGCCGTGCTTTTTAGCGTATTTTACCGCGCGCAACTGGCGAACTTCGGTACCCAGTTCGGCCAGGCGTATAACCTCGTCGTATGTGATGGTTTTTATCTTGCGCGCCTCCGGAACTATGGCCGGGTGGGCGGTGTATATGCCCTTTACGTCCGTACGGAATTCGCAACTTGCGGAGCCGAGCGCCCGCGCTATCACCACCGCGGTAAGGTCGGAGCCTCCGCGCCCGAGCGTGGTTATGTCCCCCCGGGGCGATACGCCCTGGAAACCGGCCACTACGGGGATCCTGCCGGCCGCCAATTCCTTTTTCAGGCGCCGCGCGTCCACCCGCCTCACGCTGGCCGCGGCGAAATTATCGTCGGTGAGTATCCCTGCCTGCGCGCCGGTAAGCGAGACGGAGCGTCCCCCCTCCGCCGCGATGGCCATAGCCAGCAGGGCCGCGCTCAGCTGTTCGCCGGCGGCCATGAGCGCGTCTTGCTCCCTTGCGGAGGCCGACGGGCCCGCGGTAAGGTCGGCCAGTTTAAGGAGGTCGTCGGTGGAGTCGGCCGGGGCCGAGACGACGGCGACGGGCTTGAGCCCGCGCCGGCGGGCGGCCATCACCATTCCCGCGGCCCGGCGTATCTTGCCAGGGTCCGCCAGGGAACTGCCGCCGAACTTTATTATGATCGTTTTCATCGGTCTGCCGTAGAGCACGGAAAGTCCGCGCCGCCGGAAAAACAGGGGTACTGCGGCGCGCGGCGCACCGTGCGCAGCTATACCATCGTGGCGGTGACGCGGATGATCTCGGAGAGCGTGGTGGCGCCTGAGCGCGACTTTATGATGCCGTCCATCAGCAGCGTGCGCATCTTTCCCGTGCGTATGGCGGTGCGTTTTATTACGTCCGTGGGGGCGTGGTCGAGGATATGCTTGCGGATCTCTTCGTTCATCAGCATCAGCTCGAAGATGCCGGTGCGCCCGATGTAGCCGGTGTTGCGGCACTCGGGGCAGCCCTTCTCCACCTTGTAGGAGGCCCCGGGCTTCAAAATGAGCTCTTTAACTATCTTGCCCTCTTCCGGGTCCATGTTCTTTATAAATTCATTGACCACAGGCTCCGAGGGTGCCGCGGCCGGCTGGGAGCACTTGGGGCAGACCTTGCGCACGAGCCGCTGGCTCATAGCGCCAAGCATGGAGGAACCTATCAGGAAGGGCGGCACACCCATCTCGAACAGGCGCTCTATGATGCTTGCCGAGTTTATGGTGTGTATGGTGGTGAAAAGAAGGTGGCCGGTGAGCGCCGCGCGCAGGCTTATTTCCGCGGTGTCGTAGTCCCGTATTTCCCCGACCATTATGACGTCCGGGTCCTGGCGCAGTATGGTGCGCAGGCCTTCCGCCCAGGTGAAGCCGGTCTTCGCGCTGATCTGGGCCTGGTTGATGCCTTCAAGACGGTACTCCACCGGGTCTTCCAGCGTGATGATATTGATCATCGGTGTGTTGATGCTCTTCAGCATGGCGTAGAGCGATGTGGTCTTGCCGGAACCGGTGGAGCCTGTTATGAAGAAAATCCCGTAGGGGTTGCGTATGAGCTTCTTGACGATGGTCATGGCGTCCTGGTCGAGGCCTATCTGGTCCAGGTCCAGGCCCAACTGCTGGCGGTCCAGCACGCGCAGCACCAGCTTTTCTCCGTTGACGGTGGGGAACGAGGAAACACGCACCTGTATGGCGCGTCCGGCCAGCATCTTCTGAAAGCGGCCTTCCTCGTTGCGGAAAGAGGTAGGCGGTTCGGGGTCGAAGCCGGCCAGGACGCGTATGCGTTGTGTCAAAGGAATGTCGGAGTTCCTGGGGGAGTTGAGCATGTCCTGCAGGATCCCGTCAACGCGGAAGCGCACCCGCAGATTCGTGCCCTGCGCCTCGATGTGCACATCGCTGGCGCGTTCTTTCACCGCGTGTTCGAGAATGAGGTCGCTCAGTTTTATGGCCAGGTCTATGCCGGGGGCCCTGCCCTTGGACTTAACTATATCGTTGTAGCCTTCCTCCAGGGTGCCGGTAAGATGCACCGGGGCCTGCCGGCCCGGCTGCGGGCTCTCGTCTTCCTGTTTGTTTCCCCAGAATGTCATTTTTGGTCTCCTGAAGCCTGCCGTAAAATGGGTAAAAAAGAACTGCCCCGGCTACTCCGATTATAACAATAATAATTATTTATACTCAACTTTCAGGATGGCCAGGTGTTTCTCGCCGCTGGGAAGGGAAATCTTTACCGAGGCGCCTTCCGCGGCTCCCAGCAGGCCCTGCGCCAGGGGAGAGCTTACGGATATCTTTCCCGCCGAAGGATCGGCTTCGTCCGCGCTGGAAAGCGTATAGGTCAGCGTATTGCCTGAATTTTCGTCGCGCATGGTGACGGTGGCGCCGAAGCGTATCTCGGCTTTGTTGATGGCCAGGTTGTCCACGATCTTGGCCCCGCGCAGGCGCAGCTCGAGATCTGATATCAGCCTCATCACCAGGTTCTGTTTTTCCTTGGCGTAGATATAGCCGGCGTTCTCTTTCAGGTCGCCCTGCTCCCGGGCTTCGCCTATTTCCAGCGACAGTTCGTTCTTCTGCCGCTTCAGGTCCGCCAATTCTACCTGGAGCTTTTCATAGCCGTCTTTTGTGAGATAAGTTTCCGACATGTCCCCTCCCCCTCCGCGCTGCAGCACCTATGGACCGTCCGCCCTGCGGCGCCCCCGATAAATGTTAAGCCGGTATGCCGCACAGCGACCCCTGCCGCTTACTAGCCGGCGCTCTTAAACGTGAAAAACCCTGTCCCGCAAGGCTTCTGCCGCGGGGCAGGGTCTGGCCGTCTGTGGGGCAGCCAATGCTGCACCGCCGGCATGCGTAATAAAGCTGTGGCACCGAGTGGAATTGAACCACTGACCTAGCGCTTATGAAACGCCCGCTCTAACCACTGAGCTACGGTGCCATAAGACTCCTGGCGGGCCGGTTTCATCACCGGGGAACGGCTTGCGGCCGGGGCCTCGGGTGAATTCCAAGTATATCAAAAAGTTGTTGTAAAAACAAATTTTGTTTCCTATAATTCTCTTGGCGGTCAAGCCGGATTTACGTCCAAAAAGGGGTCAAAAATGTCAACTGTTAAAGTCTCCAAAGAAGAGCTTCTGAAGAAGGCCAATAAGCCCGCGGAAGAATCGATGAAACTCCATCCCTTCTACAAGGGAAAGATTGAGATAGTTCCAAAGTGCTGCGTGCGCAATATAGACGATTTCGCCATCTGGTACACCCCTGGCGTGGCCTCAGTATGCAGGGATATACAGGCCCACCCCGAGAAGGTGTACGAGCACACCAACAAGGGCAATATGGTGGCCGTGGTTTCCGACGGCACCCGCGTCCTGGGCCTGGGCGACATAGGCCCCGAGGCCGGTCTGCCCGTGATGGAGGGCAAGGGTCTCATCTTCAAGTACCTGGGAGGCGTGGATGCCTTCCCCATCTGCCTCAATACCAAGGACCCGGCCGAGATCATAAAGACCGTGCAGTACCTCGCCCCCTCTTTCGGCGGCATAAACCTGGAGGACATAGCCCAGCCCAAGTGCTTCGATATACTGGACGAGCTGCGCCGCACAATGGACATTCCTGTCTGGCATGACGACCAGCAGGGCACGGCCACGGTCTGCCTGGCCGGGCTCATAAACGCCCTGAAGATAGTCGGCAAGAACATCAAGGACGTGAAGATAGTTCTGAACGGCGCGGGTGCGGCCAACATACGCATCGGCACCCTTTACATGCATTACGGGGCGAAGCCCGAAAACCTTATCTACGTTGACTCCAAGGGTACGCTGCATAAGGGCAGGACGGATCTGAAGGCTCACCGCGAAAAATGGCATATGTGCGAGGTAACCAACAGCAGGCAGCTGGTCGGCAAGATCGCCGACGCGATGAAAGGCGCGGATGTGCTGAGCGCGGCCTCCACCTGCGGTCCGGACGTGATAAAAAAAGAGTGGGTGGCCACGATGAACAAGGACTCCATCTGCTTCCTGACCGCAAACCCCATCCCCGAGATGTGGCCCTGGGACGCCAAAGAGGCCGGCGCGCGCGTGGTGGCCACCGGCCGTTCCGACTTCGCCAACCAGGTGAATAATTCGCTGGGTTTCCCGGGTATTTTCCGCGGCGCCCTTGATGTACAGGCTAAAACCATCACGAACGAGATGTGTGTGGCGGCCGCCGAAGCGCTGGCCGGTTACGCCGTGAAGACCGGCAAGATGGGAGAGGATTACCTGCTGCCGCACATGGACGAACCCGAGGTCTTTATAGACGAGGCCGTGGCGGTCGGCATGAAGGCTATCGAGCAAGGGGTTGCCCGCAGGATATTGACCGAGAAGGAACTGCGCGCCAACGCCGAGTTCATGATACGGCGCGCCATCAAGGACGTGGATGTGCGCCAGAAGAACGGCATAGTGAAGCTGCCGTAAGAGGGATAGTCAAAAGAAAAGCCCGGGCAAGTGCGCCCGGGCTTTTTTTATATTGTTCCAGGTTTAGCATGGGTACGGGCCAGCCATGGGCTCGCGGGTCCTGCCAGGGGACTGGAACGTGAAACCAGTTACTTTGTGACTGGTTCCTGCGCGGTGCCGGACTGTGCCCGCAGAAGCAGGATAAACGGGATTATTGTAAGCAGGCTCGCGAAAAGTACGTCGGAGGTGTAATGCGCTCCGAGGGTTATCCGGCCCAGCCCCACGGTTATCCCCCAGATAACGCTCATTGCCAGTACCAGCGCGCGCAGGCGCGGCGAGCGGCCGCACAGCAGGAAGGCCGGTAAAAGCATCCACGCCAGCGCCGTATGCCCCGACGGGAAAGAACTGCCGCCGGCGCCCTGGGGCGTGTACCAGGGAGAGAAGTTGGCGAACCCCGGCTCCAGGTCGCGGAAGCGTACGCGGCCCCAGAGCGCCTTGAAGACCTGGACCATGAGCTGGCTGGATACGAATAGCGCTACCGTTATCCTGGCGAAAGCGCCGTTCCGGAGTGCATAGTCCTTGAGGCTGAACCTGAGGAGCAGCATCCAGGCCAGTACCGAAGACGCCGCCGCGGCGCGCAGGAGGCTTCCCCGCGTGGCGGCGAAAGCTGTTATCTCGGGGGCGGAGCGCAGACCCAGCAGGCCGCAGGATATTTTGAGGAGCGCGTATTCAACTAAAAGCTCGCAGACGATGAAATTCAGGAGCCCCAGGAGCATCCGTCTGAATTTTCCCCCGGAAAGCCCGGCGTTAAGCAGGAGCAGACCCCACGCGGCGAGGAACATCCCGGGGGTTTCTCCGTATTTTTCTATGAGTACCGCCCAGCCGGCCCCGGGTGAGAACATGGCCTTTGAGATATTCAGGTCCCAGACCGCCGCCGCGGCAAGCCCCGCGGACAGCAGGGCCGCCAGCGGCCAGACGGAATTTAAATACGCCTTCAGCTTCGCGGTAGTATCGTTCATGATGTATTCCCGGGACTATTTGTTCTTGCGGTAGCGCCGGATAAGGGCGTTGGTGGAACTGTCGTGTGCGAGCTCCGGTTCCGTTTCGCTTTCGAGTTCCGGGCCTATGCGGCCGGCCAAAACCTTCCCCAGCTCCACTCCCCATTGGTCGAAAGGATTGACGCGCCAGATTGCGCCCTGCGTGAAGACGCTGTGTTCGTAAAGCGCCACAAGCTTGCCGAGGGCGGACGGGGTCAGTTCGTCCATGAGCATGGTCGTTGAAGGGCGGTTGCCTGCGAATGTTTTGTGCGGCACCAGCCTGTCCTCCACACCCTCCCTGCGGAGTTCCTGCTCCGCTTTGCCGAAGGCCAGGGCTTCGGCCTGGGCGAAAACATTGGCCACGAGCAGATCGTGGTGAACAGCCAGCCGGTTCGGGTCCTTTGAGAAGACGATAAAGTCGCAGGGTATGAGCTTTGTGCCCTGGTGGATCAGCTGGTAGAAAGAATGCTGGCCGTTGGTGCCGGGTTCCCCCCAGTAGACCGGGCCGGTCTGGTAATCTATGGCGGTGCCGTCCACAGTTACGCGTTTACCGTTGCTCTCCATGGTCAGCTGCTGCAGATAGGCGGGGAAACGTTTCAGGGGCTGCGCGTAGGGCAGAACGGCTATGGTTTGCGCCCCGAAGAAGTTGTTATACCAGAGTCCGAGCAGCCCCATCAACACCGGCAGGTTACGTTCGAAAGGCGCTTTGAGAAAATGCTCGTCCATTTCGCGGGCGCCGGCGAGCATGGCCTGGAAATTATCCGGACCGATGGCTATCATCGTGGACAGGCCTATAGCCGAGAACATCGAGTAGCGGCCGCCTACCCAGTCCCAGAAACCGAACATGTTGGCCGTGTCTATGCCGAACCGGGACACTTCTCCCGCGTTGGTGGAAACCGCGACGAAATGTTTGGCGACGGCGGCGGGGTCTTTCAGCACTTTTAGCGCCCAGTCCCGGGCAGTACGCGCGTTCGTCATCGTTTCCAGGGTGGTGAAGGTCTTCGAGGCCACGATGAAGAGGGTTTCTTTCGGGTTAAGGTCCTGAACAGCCTCGGCGAAGTCGGCGCCGTCTATGTTGGAAACGAAACGGAAGTTGAGTCCGCGGTGGCTGTAGTGGCGCAGGGCTTCGTAGGCCATTACCGGTCCGAGATCGGAGCCGCCTATGCCGATATTGACTATGTTGCGGATGGGTTTGCCCGTGTGACCGACCCAGCTCCCGTCCCGCACCTTGCGCGCGAAGTCGGACATCCGGTCCAGCACGGCATGGACCCGGGGCACTACATTTTCCCCGTCCACCAGGATCGAGCTCCCCTTCGGCGCGCGAAGCGCGGTATGCAGAACGGCCCTGCCTTCCGTGATATTTATCTTTTCGCCGCGGAACATCGCTTCCGCCGCGGCCCTTACACCCGCCGCCTCAGCGAGTTTCACCAGAAGCCTTATGGTCTCGTCCGTGACGCGGTGTTTGGAATAGTCGAAATATATCCCCAGGGCGCTGACCGCCATGCGCTCGCCGCGTTTGGCATCTTCCGCGAAAAGCTTGCGGAGGTGCGCCCCTCCGATCTTGCGGTAATGCGCTTCCAGCGTGCGCCACTCCTCCGTGCTGGTAAGTGGTTTAGTGTTTTTTGCCATGATCAGTATTCCTTATTAAACCGGCCGATAAAAATAGAGAGATCACCGATGCCGCCGTTTCCGCGGAAAATCGCTGCTGGTCCGGGGCGTCGGCCCGCTTTTATACCCGGGGCCGCCGATGTCAGGCTGTTTCTCCCCTTCCCACGCTCCTGTAAATTTCCACCGTTCGTACCGCTATCTGTTCCCAGCCGAAGCACTTGGCCCTTTCAAGCCCTTTGGCCACAAAAAAACTTCTCAGTTCTGGCTGTGTCAGCATCTCGTTCATGCATGAGGCTATTTCGGCGGGATTTCCGGGGTCGAACATAAGCCCGCAGCCGCCCAAAACTTCCGGCAAGGAGGACGTGTTGGAACAGATAACGGGGGTCCCGCTGGCCATTGCCTCAACGACCGGTATGCCAAAGCCCTCGAATAGCGACGGGAAAACAAAAAGATCCGCTCCCTTATATAAATACGGCAGATCCTCCCTCGGGATATGTCCCGTAAATACTATATCGGCGGCGAAGCCGGACTTCCTTGCGCGTTCTTTTATCACTTCCGCCCCGTTCCAATCAGGCCCCGCAAGGACCAGCTTGTACGGGATCGGTGTCTTTCTTCGCAGCGCCTCGAAGGCTTCAATGAGCGCAACGTGGTTTTTCGCCGGATGCTCCAGCCGCGAAACGCAAAAAATATACTTTCCGCTGAGTCCGTACCTTTCAAGCGCGCCCTGTGTATTCCCGGGTTCGGCCCCGGCTTTTTCAAAAATATCCTCCACGCCTACCGGGATAATATGTATTAACGAGGCGGGAAATGAAAGAAATTTCACGATATCCTTCTTCGTGGCTTCGCTTATCGCTATTATTCGGGAGACATTCCGCAGATATGCGGGGAGCAGCGATATTATGCCAAAGAACCTGAGGCGGCCGTACTTCCCGCTGATGTGGAATTGCCAGAGATCATTTATGGTCAATACGACCTTGCACGGCTTCCATAGCAGCCCCCTTCTGTTGCCGCCCAGGTGGTGCAATACGTCTATCTTGAATTTCATGACCGCATAGGGCAGATACAGCTGATGCCAAAGTATATTCAGGGCCTGGTTATTTATCCAGGCGCCCCGGAGCAGTATCTGCGTAAAGTTGGGATTCGAAAATTTGAAATCATGCGGCGTGAATACGAAGTAATGGTTCTCCGTATCCGCCTTTTCCAGGCTTGTGACAATGTTGCTGATATATTCCCATGCGCCCGAATGGCCCTTATCGTGAGGAAATGCCACAATGCCTATTCTCATGCCAGTCCCTCGTAAAGAGCGACCAGTTTCTGGGTAACTGAATCCCAGCCGTACTCCCGGGCCTTGCCGCGGCCGAGCGCGGAGAGAGACCCCGCCAGTTCCCCGTTTCCAAGAACCTCGAGCAGGGCTTCCTTAAGGGCGGCAGGCGAGCCGCTTTTAAAGAATAAAAGCTGTTTGCGGTCCTCCGCGATATCGCGGACCCCGGCCACGTCCGAAGCTATAACGGGTTTCCCCGCCGACCAGGCCTCCAGTATGACCACGCCGAAAGGCTCGTGTCTCGACGGCAGGACGAACACGTCCGCGGCCGCGTACGCGTCAACAAGGTCTTTGTCGCCGAATTTTATCTGCGTAAGGACGAGAACGCGCTCATTGAGAGCCTTGTCGGCTCTTATTGTCGCCATGAGTCCCGCGTAATACGCCTCGTTAGTCGCATCGCCGGCCAGGACCAGTTTAAGGGGCATCCCTTCTTTTATCAGGTCAGCGAAGGCATCAAGCAGCAGCGCCTGGTTCTTTTGCGGGTCGATCCTGGCGGCGCAAAGAACGATCCTTTCCTCCGCTATGCCGTATTTCTTCCTGAAGGCGTTACCGTCCCCGCTTTCGAACCTGTTAATATCCACGCCGTTGGGCATCCAGACGACTTTTTTACCCGGAAATCTGGCGCGGAGCAGTTCTGCTTCCGTCCTGTTCACGCAGACGATGGCGGCTGCATCCTGCAGCACCCTTCTGGCGCCGAAGATGAGTCCCAGAAATCTGCCCCAGTCGAATCTGCCTTCGGAGGGCCTCATAAGTTCCGCCAGTTCTTCGGGCGGGACGTTAAGGCTGCCGCCATGGATCGTGACAACGTAGGGAATATTGCGTATTCTGGCGGCCGTGCGCACCATCCCCCCCAACCTTCCCATGGTGCATAAATGGATCAGTTTTACGCCGCGGGAAAAGAGCAGGGAAAAAAACAGCCCGAACGATATAATGTTCCCGCCGCGGCCGTCGAGCAGATCCCTGTTCTCCCGGGATAAACCGAAATAGGTGTAAAAGTACGCAAATCTCCTGACAGGTACCCCGCCGCGTTCTTCCGCGGGTATCCCGGAAAATATTCGCGAGGTCCACACCTCCGCTCCATATCCCAGGGCGATGAGCTTCTTCGCGGTTTCAAGGATGACGGTTTCCGTGCCTCCCCATCGTTCCCAGACGAAACGCCGCGGGACGAAAATAATGCGCGGCCCCATTACAGCGTCCCTTCCATGCCGGCATCTTTCCTCAGCAGCATGACGCCTTTTGCCATGTAAGCCCAGTAGATAGCGGTTTGATACATTATAAGGGTCCTTCTCGGGTGGTCTTCCATCCAGGAATGGCACAGGAGCGTTATACACGCGAGCGTCAGGCCTGTAATGCATATGCTTGTAAGAGGCCTGTGCCTGGCAAAACGCTGCCGTATCCCCAGAAATATAAACCTGGCCCAGACCATGAGAAAAGCGAATAAACCGATATAGCCGAGCTCCGCCATGGTGAGATAATATACGCTGTGGGCGGGAGGGAAGTCCGTGCGGTATTCCTCGGCGGCGAGCGAGAAACCATTGTAACCGCAGCCCAGGATGCGCTTGTTGGCTATATCCACCGCAGCCTCCTTCAGTTCGGCCCTGATCTTGTCGCCTCCAGGCTGCGGGGTAATGAACCGGTTTACCACACTGTTGCTGACCGGCAGCCACATCGCGATCACCATTGAGATCAGGAACAGCGCACCGGCTATGTTCCTTCTTGGAACTCTTCTTCTGAGCAGCCCGCCCTGGACCAACAATACCATCGCTATGCCGATGCCCAGCGCCGTGATCCCGCCTCTCGATATCGTCAGCAGCGTTATGCCAAAACCGGCCGCCATGGCCGTTAAAATCAAATACTTTAATGCCCCCTTTCTCTGGACGTTCGAAAGGAATACATAGGTCAGGAAAATGGCGACCATGTTGCTATAGGCTGACAGGAGGTTCGGATGGTCCGTAAAGCCCGAGATCCTGTACTGGTGCAGTACATATTTCTGATTCAGCGCTATCGCCGCGCACACCAGGGCCCCGCAGCATATTCCCCATAGCATGAGGCGGTAATCCTCCTCGTCCTGGATCAGGTGGTAGAATGTCCAGTAGAGCAGCAGAAATCTCAGGTATTGCAGGACCCCGAAAGCTCCGAACATCTCTGAAGCGCCTTGCGGGATTAAGATCGAAAGCAGCATACAGGTCGCATAAAAAGCAATGTACCAGAAACCGGGTATCTTCAGTTTTTTCTTTATGCTCGAATTCATGCAGACCGCAAGGAACAGGACGCCCACCAGGAAGTCGATGAAAGTGACTTCAAAGCCTCTCACCGTGCCGCGGTAGGTTTTCATCGACATGAAGTTTATGTCTATGTAATTGCTGAAGATGAAGAGGAAGGACACCGCGAACATCAGCGCCTTTGTGAAGCGCCGGCTTCTGACAGCGACCATCGCGATGCACGGGACGCCAAGCGCCGCGGCCAGAAATATGGGGACCCCGTAATCCGTTAACATGTCATTCATAATTGTTCGGGTATCATGCCTTCATAGCGCAGCAGCGGCTGTCCGCTTTAATTCCGCGTCCCTTTAAAACGTCCGTTATTTTATTAACATGGGCCGGTATTGGCCCGTTTTTAATTATCATGGCGCATGAATCCGGATCGGACGGGTGATAGCCGTGCATGCCGAATACCGGTTTCCTCCCCATAAAACTGGGATTTATCAGTATGCCGGGTTTCATCAGGAAGATCAGTTCGCCGTACTTGTGATCTGGAAAATAAGCGCCCATGGATTTCAGCTCCGCGTCCGAAAGGACGGAGCCCGTTTTAACCCGGTCCAGCATCGAACCTATCCGGTTTCTCGCGGGATCGTTCAAAAACCAGAAGCGCGCCATGGTGGCGTCGTAAAACGCTATGTAGTCTTTGCCGTAACCCAGGCCCAGCGCCTCTACCTCCGAGACGAGGTCATGCGGCGCCTCGATGTCCTTCATGCCGTGGTCGGAAAATACCGTCAGTTCCACCGCCTTGTAGCGGCTGCCGGCTTCCCGGTAAGCTGTGCGGATCAAATTGTCATATTCGCGCAGCTTTTTAGTCACTATGCCGCTGGTTTTTCCGTTCGCGTGAAGCAAGGCGTCAAGTTCGCCCATGTGCAGGTACGCGAACCCGGGACGCCCGTGCCGAACGGCTTTAATGAAGCTTTCTATCTTTCCGGCGTCGCTATGCCGCGTCTCGATAAAGAGCGGCGCCTTTTGTTCCCGCAAGGCCCCGAATACGGTCTGGCGTCCGCCGAGGCTGTCAATCGCGAAGATGTCTTCCTTCTCCTGATAATCAAAGTACGGCAGGTATTCGAAGGGGACGTTGTATAAGTTGAAATAGCCGGAGAAACCGCATATCTTTTTAAGCGCCGCGCTGATGTACCGCCGTATTCTTCCTCTCTCCGCCAGCGGGCCGGGTAAAAGCTTCAGCCATGGCGCGGCGGTCCGAAAAGGCGAGGTGCGCGGGGAATAGTAGAAGGAAGACCAGTAGCCATGCGCCGCCGGATATTCCCCGGTTATTATGGAGGGGACGCACGCGGAGGAATATCCAAAGACGGTCTCGAGCGGCTTCCTGTCGGTTATGAGGCCTTCCAGGAACCATTGGTTCCTCTTTAAGAGCTCCCACCCGAAGGCGTCTATGAAAATATAGAGTTCCAGTTTATCGTCGGTCATGGATAGGTCCCGTTCAGGCGACATACTTGTTGAATATCCTGAAGCATTCCCGCCTCACTTCCGGCTCCCCGGCGGCGCTCGGGAGGGCAAGCTCCGATGCACAGCCGCTGACGGCGTCTTCCGCGGGTCTGTAAATAAGGAGCGGCAGAACCTTGAAAAGCTTTTCCGCGGGGTGAATGAAAATATTTTCCGGGCCGGAAAAAGCCCTTCCTAAGAACCGGGCCAGGCCGCCGTCATTCAGGTTCGCAAGCGCGTTCCTGATCCTTTTTCCCGCGGATCCCCCGGAATGGAGCGGCGTATCAAAAATGCGGTTCCATTCAAAGCCCGGGTCTTCAAGATACTCGCGCAGGGCCCACAGATTGATCTGCTCGAACAGGCCGGCGTCTTTATCCCTTGCGTCGAGGAGCGCCGAAGCTTCGCCTTTGAGCCGGTAGCGGGAAGCCGCCTTGTGTAGAACCTTGAATCTATCGGCGTCTTCGCTAACTTTGAAAATCCCTTCCAGGGGCAGCCGCTGTATGGCGTCCATCTTATCGGAATAACCGGTGCGATAGCTTTTCTTTAGTATCAGTACGGCGTCACCGAACCCTATGACCGCCTTGGAATACCACGTCCTCATCTGCTGCGGAGTGGCGTCGTAGCCCTCCGGCAATATCCCGTCGGGCCCCAGCAGTAAAAGGACGCTTCTGTTCCGGATAACCCTGAGCGCTTCTATCTGCGGGAGCGGCGCGGCGATATCGGCGGGCAAAAGCCCGCGTATCTCTTCGCCGTAGACGGTCTTGCTCGAATTGTACACGTCCTGATACAGCATTATGCGCGGAACCCGTTTAAGTTCGGCCGCGCTTCTGCAGGAAGCCTCAAAAACCGTCGATATCCGTTTATCCAGCTCGGTTTTCAATACCCGCAAAGTTTTATTAATACCTTTGCGCTCGAAAGAACATATCTTCTTTAAAACTATAAGAAGATCGTAATTGTTCGCCGGGAGCAGGGCGCCGTTAAATTCCCGTATCCCCCCCTCCCCGCGTCCATATCCGCCGATCAGGGCGATCGAATAAACGCCTTTTCCGAACAGGCTCAGTATCCTGTCCCGGCAAAGCCCTATCTCATAGTCGATCTTCGCGTCCAGGGCGCTATCGTCCAGGACAGTGTATTTTCCCACTTATTTCTCCAGTTCGGCGAGTTTTTCGCGCAATCTTTGCAGATGATGTTCGAACGTATACTTCGCGCGGTAGGTGTCATAACCGGCCTGCCCCAGGCGTGCCGCGGTCTCAGGGGATTTTATCAGTTCTTCTATCTTTGACGCCATTGCCCCGGTATCGAACGGCTCGATAAGGCAGCCGTTGACCCCGTCGGCCAGTATCTCGGCCGGTCCTCCGGCCTGAAACGCTATTACCGGTCTCTTGCAGCTGAAAGCTTCAAGGATCACGAACCCGAAGGGCTCCAAGATAGAGGGAAGCACCACGAATGCGCTGGAGAGATACAGGTCCGTCAGTCTTTCGGCGGGCAGGCTGCCCAGGAACAGGACGTTGAGGCCGTGTTTTCGGGAATATCTCTGCAGGCTTTCGCGCTCGTAGCCGTCTCCTGCGACCTTAAGCGTGTATTTGAACTTCACCTTCCTGAGCGCCTTTAAAAGGAGGTAAAGGCCTTTACCTCTTATCAGGTTGCCGACAAAAAGAACGGCAGCCGGATCGGGGCTGGCGCTGTTCAACGCGGGCTCAGCCGCCCACGGAGGGTTCCAGAAGATCTTCCCCGCGTCGATGCCGTTCCGTACGAGGGTATTCTCCATGTCCTCGGTGTGAACCTCTATAGCGTCAACATCGTTCACTTCGGCGAGCAGGCGCCTCTTGCGCCAGGGATCGTCAAAATGGAACCTCCTGGTGAAGGCGTCGCGCTTGAAGCATCCTGAAAGCGAGCGCCAGCCTATGGGGTCTTTCGCCCTTTTAAGCGTCAGCCTGTTGTAACCGGTCCCCATGTAGATCATCCCGTAGTCATGAAAGCTTTTCATGACGGAGAAGCCCAGCCTGTTTCGCAGGTCCAGGAACACCCGCATGCTTTTTGCCCCTGTATTGTAGATGAAAATATGATCGGGTGAAAGCGCTTTTAGCACATCGGCTATAACCCCGTCTTCCCCCTGCAAAATTCCGTAGCTGCCGGAAAAAGCGTCCAGGTATGCGCTGTCCCCGTCGATCGCGTACAGCAGGTAATGCCTGTACCCGGTCATTTTTAAGGCAATTTCCCGGATGTAATTCTCGCAGCCGCCGCGACGGCAGCCGTAGATGTTGACGTGCAATATGATCTTAGCGTCTGTCATAAAGCCTGCCGCCTTTCAGGATCCCCAGGTAAGAGCCGAAGAATATGGCGGCCCGGTAAAAAGGCGAATAGAAAAACACCGGCAGGTCCCTGCTGCGTACGGCGAAAATAAGGTCGCGCAGGCAGGCCGCAAAAGCCCGTTTAAAAAGTATGAGGAAATTCATCCGGCCGCTGTAGATCATCCCCATAGGAAAGTGCTCCTGGTACGTCCTGATCATTAATCCTTTCAGTGTGTACCGGTGCGAATGGTAAACGGCGGCCTCGGGAACATAGGCGCACTCGTACCCGGCGGCTTGGACACGGCGGCACCACTCGATGTCTTCCGAGAGGCCGTTTTCGTAAAACCGGATCTTCTCCCATAGTTTCCTGCGGAAAGCGGCTGACGCGAACGAGAACATCGTATCGCTGGCCGTTTCGGGCCTGCCGGCGGCGGGATAGGCCCTTTCGTAATCCCTGCGCATGAGCGGGTTTGAATCCTCGCGCGCTATCTGCCGGCCATAGACGGCGTCCGCCCCCCGCCCTTCCCCCAGGCCGGCTACGAGATTCTTAAGCCAATTTTCATCCGCAGGCGTGGCATCCGAGTTCAAAAGAACGATTATTTCGCCTTTAGCTTCGGATACGGCCATGTTCAGCACCGCCCCCGGGATATATTTCCCGTTTTCCACCGACATGACCCTGCCGCCTTTATTATACTGCCCGATTATCGCGGCAGTTCCGTCCGTGGACGCGTTGTCCACGTTTATAAGCTCAAAATCTTTAACGGTCTGGGAATAGACCATGCGCAACGTTTCGCCTATCACCGGTGCGTTGTTGCGGGAGCGCATTATGATCGAAATAGCCGCCATATAAATATCCGTCTTCAACCGGCGAACGTCAGTACATCTTCCAAAATATTAAATTTGAATATCCTTCGCATCCTTCTGCCCGGTTTCTGTATAAGCAGGGCCCTGCCGGATTTCCGCTGATGCTTGAACAGCAGGAGCAGTAAGGCCAGAAAAGAGCTGTCGGCGTATTCGGTTCCCGATAAGTCCAGCGATATGTCTTTATTCGCCAGCGCGCATTCGGCGAAGCGCTTCTTATATTGCCGCAGTTCAAATTATTGCAGACCCCCGTGATCTTTATGGACAACGCTGCCGCTTTTTCTTCTACGAGCAGACCGGGTTCCGCCCTGCAATATTCGTATTTCCTGTGCAACCGCAGAAATACGGCGTAAGGCAAGACCCTGGTCGCGAACAGGCGCAGGAACACGAGCCCGTCCTGCAGGTATCTTGACCATAATAGCGGCTCCTCTTTGATCCTCCAGAGCCATTCAAGCCCGCATTTCTGCATCCACCCGGGTGCGCGTTTAAGCAGGCCTGCCATGAAATTCAGCGCGGCGCCGAACGGAGCCAGTATGACGGCGTCAACTTTATCCTTGTTTTTATCGATCCAGAGCATGCCGTTGCGCATACTGATAGCTAGAAGCAGAATATCCGGTCTTGTTTCATTTATACGCCGCAGTATGTCGGGTCCGCTCATGTCTTCTATGGAGCCGAAGCCCGGGTAAAAATGTCCCGCAGCTCTCAGCCCTCCCGTTTTATTCCCCAGTACGGCTGCGGCCAGGCCGGCCGAACCGCTCTTTCCCCCGAAAAAGAATACGCTGTAATCGCTTTTTTTAATCCCCCTCATCATGGTATCCATCAGGCTGGACCCCGGGACCTTCTCTTTTATCCCTATGCCCAGCAGGCGGGCGGTCAATAATAAAGGGAAACCGTCTACGATGCTGAGGTCGCTGGATATCGTGGCCTCTTTGAAATCCCTGTTCCGCACGGATTCCCTTAGCCAGTTAAGATTAGGGGATGCCACCGCGCACTGCTGCCGCTCCTTTATGCGTCCTTCGATAATGGCACAGGTCTCTTCCAGCGAGCAATTGTCCAAGGGAAGTCCTAACAAGCACCACACGTCGCGCGCGAAGTCCAGTGTCATGTTTTTTTCCGCGGATATTTTTGTCATTTTTTATGTTTGAAGATGACTCTTTTAAGCCCCTGTAAATACGGGGAAACCAGTTTGTGTCTTGCTAGCGCATATAGCTTTTCCTTTACGCGGTTAGCTGGGCTGATAAGGGTATATTTAAAAATAACATATTCAAATCCTTTTTTGGCATAATCCGCCCAAAAACTTGCAAGCTGCGGCGACGGCCGTGTCGGGTGAAAGAGATTCTGATTGGTACATGCCGCGGTGCTGCCTGGCTTAAATTCTATCTCGCTTTTTATAAGGTCAAAAAGGCTCTCCCCTTTGCCGGTATTGATCAGGACCAGCGAAACGCCTTTGTCGTCGGAAAATCCCGGCAAAATTTTGCCGATATCCCAGAAATCGCCGATCGTTATGTCCGCCGGCCGCGTAAAGCTGGCGAATCTGCAGCTATAACATGCAGGCCTCAGAATAATATTCCTTAAAAACAGGAAGCCATACGGATCGTCTAAGATCCATGCGCTTTTGATCTTATCCCGGAATGTGATCGTGAACGAAAACTTCACCCAGCCCTTTATTTTATCCCTGAAATCCAGCCCGACGATCTTTTTTTTGTTCTGCCGGGCCACATATTCCAGATACTCTTTGAATATTTTGGGGCTAGGGACGCCATGGCACACAAGATCACAGCAGAAGAGATTCTCGTGATCTGTTCCTAAATAGGCGTATAGACCGGCAGTCTGGCAGGGGGTGCCGCTGAATAAAACTTTCCTGCCGTCCGCCAGATCGGCCTGAACCTTTAAAAATATATCCCCCAATTCACTTTGTACATACTTGGACCCTCTAAGTTTGTTCCTTTCAAGGGAGTTCTCACATCTTATGTGGCAGACCCTGAAATTATCATCAAAGGCCGCGCCATAAACGATCCCATTGTTCTTTAAAAACCAATCCGACACAGCGGTAAAGGCCCCCCCGGAACTGCTGGCCGCCCTGACCGGCTCATCCTTGTGCTTTACCGCATAGATCTTTGGCGCCGGGAAAAAAAGTTTACCCTCCCAGGTATCCTTCCTGAACGGGCAGACCGTCCGGCATAGCCCGCAATTTGTGCATGCCGGCATATGGATCTGCGGATATGAAAAACCTTTTTCGTCTGCGGCCATGCTTATGCAGTTAACGGGGCAGATATGTTCGCAGGCGGTACATCCGCTGCAGCTCTCTTTGTTTAAAAATACATCCATTTAGGTTGAACCCGGTGCGCAATAATCTTTCTATTCGATCTTATCCGCTATTTCTTTCCCAGCAGGCGCCGGAACTCCCTGGTGAGCGCCGGCACTATTTCCAGGGCGTCGCCTACTATCCCGTAGGTAGCCACTTTTAATATCGGCGCATCCGGATCTTTGTTTATCGCCACGATGACCTTGGAGGACTGCATGCCTATGAGATGCTGTATCTGGCCGGAGATGCCGCAGGCTATGTAGAGCTTGGGGACGACGGTCTTGCCGGTCTGCCCCACCTGGTGCGAATAAGGTATCCAGCCGGCGTCCACGGCGCTCCGTGAGGCGCCGACGGCGCCGTTAAGGACTTTTGCCAGTTCGCCTATCATGGCGAAACCCTCATTACCGCCCAGCCCGCGGCCGCCGGCCACTATGATGTCGGCTTCGGAGAGGTTGATGGTTTCGCTGATTTCTTCCACGGTTTCGATAAGCCGGGTGCGCGACTTGAAAACTTCTTCCGGGTATGTCTTGCGCACCACCTCGGCCTTATTGCCCTTGTCTATGCCCGCTTCCTGCATTACCTTGTGCCGTACCGTGGCCATCTGCGGCCTGTGGCGCGGGGTCACTATGGTAGCCATGATATTCCCGCCGAAGGCAGGGCGTGTCTGCAGCAGCAGCCGTTCTTTTCCGTCTATATCGAGCCCGGTGCAGTCGGCGGTGAGGCCCGCGCCCGTTCTTATCGCCACGCGCGAAATGAGGCTCCTGCCGATGGTGGTGGCGCCGCAGAGTACGATCTCCGGCTTGTATTCCTCCACGAGTTTAACCAGCGCTTCGGTGTACGGGTCGTCCTGGTAGAATTGCAGCGCCGGGTGGTCGACGAGGTAGACCTTGTCGGCGCCGCGCTCTGAAAGCTCCGCTATCTTGGGCTCTATGCCGCTGCCGAGTATTACCGCGCAGAGTTTGACTCCCAGTTTCGAGGCCAGCTTTTTCCCCTCGCCGAGCAGTTCGAAGGATATCGATTGTATGTGCCCCTTCTTTTGCTCGCAGAAAACCCAGACGTCCTTGTATGCCGAAAGATCCCTTTTGGGCCCGGAGAGATCTTTCAGCTCTATTGCCCCGAACTTGCATGCCCCGGCGCAGGCGCCGCAAAGCGTGCATTTGGCCATGTCTATAACGGCCTTCTTATTGGCCATGTGTACGGCGCCGAAGGGACAGGCCTTTAAGCACAGCGTGCAGCCGGTGCATTGGTCCAACAGTATGGTTATGGAAGCCATATTAAACGACCATGTCCTTCAGCAGCTCGGCGAGCTCCTTTGAAACGTCCGCGGCGGAACCGGAGAGCATTTCGCCCCCCTTCCTTGGCACGGGAGTAAAGATCTTTAGAACGCGCGTGGGAGAGCCTTCCAGACCCAGAGCCGCGGGATCGGCCTCCAGGTCCGCTGCGGTCCATTTTACGGGCTTCGCGGACTTGGCCCGCATCATGCCTTTTAAGGACGGCATACGCGGAGTGTTTATCTCCTTTACCACGGTGAAAAGGCAAGGGAGCGGCGTCTCAACCTCGTCATAACCCTCCTCCGTCATGCGCTCTACTCTGGCTCCCTGCGCCGAGATCTGGAGTATCTTCTTTATATAGGTTACCTGGGGAATGTCGAGGTGGGCGGAGATGCCGGGGCCTACCTGCGCCGTGTCGCCGTCCGAGGCCTGCTTGCCGCAGAGTACGACGTCGAAATCTCCTATCTTCCGTATGGCGGCGGCGAGGGTGTAGCTTGTGGCCCAGGTGTCGGAGCCGGCGAACTTGCGGTCGCTGACCAGGACGGCCTCGTCGCAGCCGAGGGATATGGCTTCCCTGAGGGCGGTCTCGGCCTGGGGCGGGCCCATGGTCAAGGCGGTGACCTTGCCGCCGCAGCGCTCTTTTATGCGCACGGCCTCCTCGATGGCGTAGGCGTCGAAAGGGTTTATGACGCTTTCCACGCCGTCACGGATAAGGGTGTTCGTGACCGGGTCGATCCTTACGTCGGTGGTGTTCGGGACCTGTTTTATGCAGACGATTATGTTCATTCTTTCATGACCCCGCTGCTAACCTGGTTGCCGCGCCCTTAGGAGGGGTGGTGAAGTATGGGTTCGGAGGGCCCTCACGGAACCCGACCTGTGCATACAGGAGGGTGAGTGCGGAGGGGCCGTCGCGCTGGCGGACCCCGTGCCCGACGGGCCCATACTTCGCCAGGACCCCGACCGCGCTAGCTTGCGCGCGGCATATAAAAAACTATTTCTTCAGCGCTTCCTTAAGCATATTGGCGGCTATGACATTGCGCTGTATCTGGTTCGTTCCTTCATATATCTGCGTTATCTTCGCGTCGCGCATGTACTTTTCCGCCGGGTAGTCGCGCATATAGCCGTAGCCGCCAAGTATCTGTACGGCGTCTACGGCCACCTTCATGGCCACGTCGCTGGCGAAAAGCTTGGCCATGGCGGATTCCTTGGATACGGATTTCGCGCCGGAGTCCACCATGCGGGCGGTCGCGTAGGCGAGGGCGCGCGCGGCTTCTACCTGAGTTCCCATGTCGGCCAGCATATGCTGTATAGCCTGGAAGCTGGAGATGGGCTGGCCGAACTGCACGCGGCCGCGGGCGTACTCGAGGGCGCAGTCGAGCGCTCCCTGGGCTATGCCGACGGCCTGCGCCGCGACTCCGGGCCGCGAGGTGTCCAGCGTCTTCATGGCGACGATGAAGCCCATGCCTTCCCTCGCCAGGAGGTTCTCGGCGGGGATCTCGCAGTCGGTGAATATCACTTCGCGCGTGGCGGAGGCGCGTATGCCCAGTTTCTTCTCTTTCTTGCCGAACTCCATGCCTTTTGTGCCCTTCTCGACCACGAAGGCGCTGGCGCCGCGGATACCTTTCGATTTGTCGGTCAAAGCTATTACGGTATAGATTTCCGCTTCGCCCGCGTTGGTTATCCACTGCTTGGTACCGTTGAGTATATATTTACCGCCTTCCTTCCTGGCGCTGGTCTTTATCGAACCCGCGTCGGAGCCGGCCCCGGCTTCGGTTATGCAGAAAGCGGCTAGCCTCTTCCCCGCGGCGATATCGGGCAGGTATTTCTTCTTTTGATCGTCCGAGCCGTGCAGAAGTATCGGCAGGGTGCCCAGCCCGGTGCCCGCATAGCCGAGCGCTATGCCGCCGCAGGCCCTGGAAAGTTCCTCGGTCACGAGGCACATGTCCATGATGCCCCCGCCGAGGCCTCCGTATTGTTCCGGCAGGTAGACGCCGAAAAGGTCGCTGTCGGCCAGTATCTTCATTATGGGCCAGGCGAACTCCTCGGTCTCGTCGTAGTGGGCAGCCACGGGTTTTATCTTTTCCTGGGCTATCTTCCTTGCGAGGTCGCGTATCATCGTCTGCTGCTCGGTAAGTAAATAATCCATAGTTGAACTCCTTTAAAACCAGCGCGCGGCTTCAGCGGCAAGCGCCAGCAGCGGCCGCGAGAATACTCCGGCTAATATCACTCCGGCCGCCATCAAACCAACTACAAGTCCTGCGGCTCCCAGCGGCCCGGTTGTATCTCCGCCCGCCGGCTGCACAACCGCGCCGGGATCCGGAGGCGGGGTCATGTACATCGCAACCGTAACCCTCAGGTAGTAGTACATGGACACCGCGCTCATAATAACCGCGATAACTACCAGGCCGGTATAGCCCGAATTCACAGCTCCGGTAAAGGCGAAGAATTTGGCGAAGAACCCCGCCAGGGGCGGCACACCGGCGAGCGAGAACATGAAAGACGACATCGCGAAGGCCAGCCATGGCCGGGACCTAGCCAGACCCGCCAGGTCCTCTATCCGCGGCCCTTTGTCGTCTTTCTCAAGCGCCAGCGTTACGGCGAAAGCCCCTATGGTAGCCATGGCGTAAACCGGGAGGTAGTAAAGGATGGCTTCGAAACCCCGCTGCCCTCCGAAGAAGGCGACGGCGATATATCCGGCGTGGGCCACGCTCGAGTAGGCGAGCAGGCGCTTGAGGCCGTTCTGGGCCAGCGCGGCCAGGTTGGCGGTCACGACCGTGACCGCCGCCAGGCACCAGAATATCTCGCGCACCGGCCCCCCGTCAAAAAGGCTGAAAAGGCGCCAGAGCACTATCACCCCGCCCGCCTTGAGAGCCGCGCCCATGAAGGCCGAGATCTGCGTGGGGGCGCCTTCATAGGCGTCAGGTACCCACATGTGGAACGGCACCAGCGCCGTTTTGAAGGCGAAGCCGGAGATGACGAGGAGGAACCCGGCGAGGGCCAGGGGCCCGGCGGCGCCCGCCTTAAGCGTGGAGAAGGCCAGCGACGGGTAAAGCGCGTTCAGCACAGCTATCCCCATTACGGTCATGGCGGAGCCGAAAGTTCCCAGCATGAAATATTTATAGGCCGCCTCAAGCCCCGGCTTTGAGCGCCTTATCCCGGCGAGGGCGTAAACCGGCAGGCTGAGCAGTTCCAGGGCGATGAAGGCGGTGAAGAGGTCTCCGGCGGCCACGAGGACCATCAGGCCCGTGCCGGCCGTCAAAAGCAGGAAATAATATTCCCCCCGGTTCTCATCGGGCGCGGCGGGCCGCGAGATAGACAGCGTTATTACCAGCGCAAGGACGCCCAGCACGAAGGCCCACAGGTAGGCGGAGAGCGGGCTGAGCAGCAGGGCCCCGCTGAACAAAGCGAATTCCGCTGAAGGGGCGCGCCGGGTGAAAGTGAGCGCCGTAAGCACAGCGCCAAAAGCTATAAGTCCCTGTGAGCCGCGCAGCGGCCTGAAGAAAAGCGGCAGAAGCAGGCAGGCGAAAGCCGCCAGTATCAGGAGGAGCGGCCCGGCGAGGGCGGAGGCCGCGTAAGCGGCGGCGGGATCGGTCATTTGAGCGCCTCCACGGCCGCGGCGGCGGGTGCGGCCTGCCGCGACAGGGCTATGTAGCTGTTCGCGGCGGGCATGATGCGTTTAATGAACGGCCCGGGCCAGACCCCTATTAGAACTATAAAGGCTAGTATCGGCAGCAGGTAAAGCCACTCGCGGGCGTTCAGGTCCGGCAGCACCTTGTTCTCGGTGTGGCGCAGCGGTCCAAAAACGACCTGCTGGTACATGCCGAGCATATACACCGCGGAGAGTATTACTCCGGAAACCGCGGCCCCGGCCAGCCAGGGGTAGACCTTGAAGGAGCCGAACAGCACCAGCACTTCCCCTACGAAACCGTTGAGCCCGGGAAGCCCCACCGACGAAAGGGTAACTATCATGAAGACCGCCGCGAAACCCGGCATGACTTTCGCCAGGCCGCCGTAGTCCTCTATCATGCGGGTGTGGCGCCGTTCGTAGAGTATGCCCACCAGCAGGAACAGCGCGCCGGTGGAGAGTCCGTGGTTGGCCATCTCGAGCACAGCTCCGGCCACGGCCGAGGGCTCGAAGGACATTATGCCGAGCATTACGATACCCAGGTGCGCCACCGAAGAGTAAGCCACCATTTTCTTCATGTCGCGCTGGCTCCAGGCTACGAGCGAGCCGTAAATTACGCCCACAACGCCGAGTCCCGCGAGCCAGGGGGCGAAGATCAGCGCCGCTTGCGGGAACAGCGGCACGGCCAGGCGCAGGTAGCCGTAAACGCCCATTTTCAGCAGGACGCCGGCCAGCAGCACGCTGCCCGCAGTGGGGGCCTCGACGTGGGCGTCCGGCAGCCAGGTGTGGAAAGGGAAGAGCGGAACTTTTACGGCGAAGGCCAGGGCAAAGGCCGAGAACAGCCAGAACTGGGCCTCACGCGTCAGCGCGCCCGCGTAAAGCGCCGGCATGGAGAAGGTCCAGACGCCGGAGGCGGCGTGGTGAGCCGAGACGATCCAGAGTATGCCTGCCAGCATCAGTACCGAGCCCGCCATCGTGTAGATGAAGAACTTGAGCGCTGCGTAGACGCGGCGCGGCCCGCCCCAGACCCCTATCAGGAAGTACATCGGTATCAGCATGCCCTCCCAGAACAGGTAGAAAACGAAAATGTCCAGCGCGGCGAACACGCCTATCATGGACGCTTCGAGGAACATCAGGCAGATGTAATAAGCCCGCTGCGCCTCCTTTATGTAGCTGAAGGACGCGAGCAAAGCCAAAGGCATGAGGAAGGCGGTCAGCATTATCATCAGCAGGCTTATCCCGTCCACGCCGAGGGCATAGCTGACGCCGTAGCCCGGCAGCCAGGGCTTGTCGAGCTGGAACTGCATGGCCGCCGAGGCCGGCTCGAAGCCGGCGTAGAGCTTCAGCGATACCAGGAAGACCAGTATGGCGGCTGAGAGGGAGATGCCTTTCAGCGCGCTTGTTTTCTCCCGCGGAACGGCCAGGAGCGCGAGGCCTGCGGCCGCGGGCAGAATTATAAGTAGCGAAAGCGGGTTTGTCAGCAATTCCATATCAGATTATCCAGAGCAGCATGGCCGCGACACCGAGAGAGAAGACCAGGGCGTAAAGGTCCAGCCGGCCGTTTTGCGCCTTCGAGAGTGTTCTGCCCGCCGCGCCGGCCGCACGGGCTGAGCCGTTAACCGCAAAGCCGTCGATCAGCCCGGCGTCGACCAGTTGTGCGAGCACCCTGGCGGATATAAAGCGGAGCGGTCTTATTATGACGAGGCCGTATATTTCGTCGGCGTAAAACTTGCGGTATATGAGGGTGTGCAGAGGAGAAAAAGTGTTTTTAAGGAAAACCGCCGCTTTCGGCAGCGTAAGAACGAAGGCCGCGCCGATGCCGGCCAGGCAGGCGCCCACGGATATCATCATCAGTTTGGAAGCGCCGTTATCCGCGAGAGGGACCGCGGCCGGATCCAGGAAGGCCAGCAGCCTGTCCTTGAGCAGGAAACCGCCGGCGAGAGCAAGGACCGCGAGAACCGCCATTGGCAGCGTCATCGAGAGCGGGGATTCGTGCGCGTGCGCGTGTCCGCGCTTGGCGCGCAGAAAGGTAAGTATGATCAGCCTGGTGGTGTAGAACGCGGTCAGGCCCGCGGTAAGCACGCCCATGCCCCAGAGGAACGGGCCGCCGTGTTCAAAAACCTTTTCCAGTATCAGGTCTTTAGAATAAAAGCCTGACAGCCCGGGTATGCCCGTTATGGCAAGCCAGCCGGAGGCCATAAGCAGGAAGGTAAAGGGCATTTCTTTCCTTAATCCCCCCATTTTGAACATATCCTGTTCGCCGTTCATGCCGTGTATCACCGAGCCCGCGCCGAGGAACAGCAGGGCTTTGAAGAAGGCGTGCGTTGCGAGGTGGAAGATGGAGGCCGAGAAGGCCCCGGCGCCGGCCGCCATGAACATATATCCAAGCTGGCTTATCGTGGAATAGGCCAGCACTTTCTTTATGTCCCGCTGGAGCAGGCCCACGACGGCGGCGAAGAAAGCCGTGAAGCAGCCTACAAGCATTACTACTTCAAGAGCCCCCGGAGCTATTTCGTAAAGGAAATGCAGGCGCGCCAGCATGTAGACGCCGGCGGTGACCATAGTAGCCGCATGTATCAGCGCCGAAACCGGGGTAGGGCCGGCCATCGCGTCCGGCAGCCAGACATGGAGAGGGAACTGGGCCGATTTTCCGGTGGCCCCGAAGAAGAGCAACAGGCAGATAAGCGTGGGTGCGCCCATGCCCAGTACGGTGACCGGGGCCAAAAGGGGCGCGCTATGCTCCAGGGTGGCGAAGTCCAGCGCGAAGACGCCGTTCGAGGCCAGCAGGGCGGACAGGAGCATCAGGCCCAGCAGGAATCCCGCGTCTCCGACGCGGTTCGTTATGAACGCTTTCTTTCCGGCCGAGGCCTTCTCCGGGTCCTCGTACCAGAAGCCTATCAGCAGGTAGGAGCAGAGGCCTACGCCTTCCCAGCCGACGAACATCAATAGCGGGTTGTCGGCGAGGACCAGGGTGAGCATGAAGAAGACGAAGAGGTTGAGATAGGCGAAGTAGCGGTTATAGCCGCCGTCGCCTTTCATGTAGCCGATGGAATAGACGTGTATCAGGAAGCTTACCCCGGTGACTATCAGCGCCATTACCGCGGAGAGCGGATCGAAGCGGAAAGCAGCGTCGACCGTGAAACTTCCGGCCGAGATCCAGGTGTAAAGGTTATCGCGCAGGATCCGGCTCTCCGGGGGCAGGTTAAGGAGATTCAGGAAAGCCGCGCCGGCGAGCAGGAACGCGGTGAATATGGCCAGGGTCCCCACGGCGCCGCCGGCCTTCTCGCCAAGGAATCTTTTTCCGAAAAGTCCGTTAAGCGCGAAGCCCGCGAGCGGCGCCAGCAGTATCCACTTGAGGAGAGGGCAGTAAGTTTCCGGCATAAGTTCGTGAACCGCGTACGATCAGTAAGGCGTTCTTATCCTCTGAGTCCTTTTATGTTCCCGGTTTCGAGCGTCTTGAAAACCGAAGCCAGTGTTATTATAAGCGCCAGCCCCACGCCGGCTTCAGCCGCGGCTATGGCAAAAAGCATGGCGGCGTAGGCCTGTGAAGCGGTCGCCGGCCCCAGGGTTACCATGGCGATGTTCGCGGCGTTAAGCATCAGTTCAAGGAACATGAGCATGCGCACGAGGCTGCCGCAGGTGAGGAAACCCGCCGCGGCGAGCGTAAAAAGAATAAAGCTTATTGCGGCCGGCGTATAGGAACTCATGGGATAAACGTGCATATAATTTCTTCTACCCGCCTTTTTTCGCGGCCAGCGTTACCGCGCCGACTATCGAGGCCAGTATAACCAGCGAGAGCAGTTCGAATTGGAACGCGAAACGTCCGAACAGTTCTCGCGCCAGCGCGAGGGCGCCGGTTTCGGCGAATCCCGGGGAGAGAGCGAGCTGCCTCAGCCCGGCGGAGACCTTGAGCAATTCGGCCAGTATGAGCGCCGCGGCGGCCAGGCCGAGCACGAGCCGCGCGCGCCCGGGGGACGGCCTGTCGCGCCAGGCCTGGGGCGTGACGGTGAGCGCGATTATGAAAAGGGTCATGATGGCCCCGGCGTAAAGTATTATCTGCAGCACGGCCAGCAGCTGCGCGTTGAAGGCAAGGTACAGCCCCGCAGTGGAGAGCAGGGCCGTCAGCATCAGGAGCGCGGCTTTTACGGGGTTGCGCTGGAAGACCATGAGGAGCGTGGCGGCGGCGGCCAGAGCGGCGAAGAAGTATATCGAAGCGGCAAGTATCATTCTTTACCTCCGAGATACTCGTTCGCCAGGCGGTTGGAGGCGCCCAGCGTCGGCTTTTCCCCGGGGAGGTTCCGCAGCAGGGTTTCCCTGGTCATCATCAGTTCGGCGCGCGCGGCGGCGCCACCGGGTATTTCCGCGGTGTCCATGGCTATGGCGTCCTCCGGGCAGGCTTCCACGCACATGCCGCACATTACGCAGCGGGAGAGGTCTATGTTGAAAACAGCGGGATATTTTTCGACGTTATTTGAGGGGTACTCGGCCGCCTCGATCTTTATGCAGTAGGCCGGGCAGGCGGTCTGGCACATGAAGCAGGCCACGCACTTGGGCGAGCCGTCGGCGCGTATCTTCAGGCGGTGGCGGGTGCGGAACCGGGCGTTCCCGGCCAGGGGGATGGTCTGCTCGGGGTACTGTACCGTGGGCATGCCCGCGGGGTTGAAAAGATTTTTGAAAAAGTGGCGCATGGTTACCGATAAGCCGCGGGCTATCTCGTAAAGGTATATCCTTTCGAGCAGGTTCAGCGGCTTATTGTCCACTTTTTTTACGCTTATCATATCTTTCCCAAAGCCAGCATGACCGCGCCGGTCATTAAAATGTTCAGCAGGGCCAGCGGAAGGAGCGTTTTCCAGCACAGGCCCATCATCTGATCGAAGCGGAAGCGCGGCAGGGTCCAGCGCACTACAAGCAGGAACCAGGAGAAGGCGACGGTTTTGGCGGCGAAGGCTCCGGTCTGCAGGGCGGCCACGAGGTAGTGGTTGACCGGCAGCAGCGCCCCTCCGGGGAATATAAATCCGGTTTCATGCAGGTACGGCACCTGCCAGCCGCCGAAGAAAAGCGTGGCTGCCAGCATGGACACAAGTATTATCTCAAGGAATTCCGCGAACATGAAGGCGGCGAAGCGCATGGAACTGTATTCCATGAAGTAGCCGATGATCTCGGATTCCCCCTCCACCAGGTCGAACGGCGTGCGCTTGTTCTCCGCTATGGCCGCGGTGAGGAAAAGTATAAAGGCGAATGGCTGGCAGACCACGCCCCAGGCCGGGATGAAGCCGAACAGAAGCTTCCCCTGCGCGCGCACCATGTCCTGGAGGCCGGCCGAGCCGTATATCATCATCAGTCCTACCAGGGTCAGGCCCAGCACCACTTCGTAGGAAACCATCTGGGCCGCGCCGCGCATCGCGCCCAGCAGCGCGAAATTGTTTTTTGAGGCCCAGCCTCCCAGGAATACCCCGTATATGGCCAGGCCCGAGAGCGCCAGCACGAAGAAAAGGCCCAGCGGCAGGTCGGCTATCTGGAGGTCCAGCCTGTAGCCGGAGATCATAATGTAGTCGCCGAAGGGAATAAGGGCGAAAAGCGCCAGCACAGGGACCAGGGCGAAAAAAGGCGCCAGAGTAAACAGCAGTTTTTCTGCCCGGCCGGGGGTGAAATCCTCTTTGAACACCATTTTTATCCCGTCGGCAACCGGGTGAAAAAGGCCGTTAAGCGTCAGCCCGAACACCGAGGCCCGGTTGGGTCCGATGCGGTCCTGTATGAGCGCGCTTACCTTCCGCTCCGCGAGCGTCAGCAGCGCGGTAAAGCCCATAATGGCGTTCAGGAAAACAAGGATCTTCACCGCGGCGGCGCCGGTGAATATCAGCATGTCCTTGTTAGCTTCGAAAAATACCGGCATCACAACTTTATGTCCTTAAGAGCGTTCTCGGCGGAGTCCAGGCCGAGGGAAGTCCCGCTGTAAGCTGCGAGTTTGTTGACCACGTTCCAGAGCGGTTTGACCCCGTCCGCGGGGCGCACCGCCGGGTTTGTTCTGCGGCGCAGGCCCTGGTAATTTATGAAGGTTCCAGGGGTTTCAAAATACGAGGCGTAGGGCAGCGTAGCGTAGGCCCCCGCCGGTATTTCGGAGCGGTTTTGGGCGAAAACGATAAGCCGGCAGCCGGAGGTTTTAAGCGCGGTCTTTACCAGGCCCGCGGCGCGGGCTTCGGTCACCAGGACTTTTATCCGGCCGGAGGCGATGCGGCCGGAGAGTTCCTCGAGGGAAACGCCGCCGTGGGCCGCCTTCAGCAGTCCGGCTCCGGCCGTGTTGGGGGCGGGATCCTCGTTCACCAGTATGCCGTCCTTTATGCCCTGCCCGGAGCTGAATTCAAAACAGAAATTTACGGTTTTAAGGGCGCTTATCGCGAGGCGGGCCAGCGCGGCGTTGTCCTCCACGGAAAGCCAGGGCGAACCCAGGACGGCGGCCTCCGATTTCGCCTCGTCGATGCGCGTAGCCGCCTCCCGCAGGGCGGGTTCCAGGTCTATCAGGCCGTTCTTGATGACGCCTTTGGAAAGCCTGTCCCCGGCCTGCACCGCCTTGTATGTCATCCGGCCATGATCGCAAAGCCAGGTGTTGGTCTGGGAATTGGGGAGCGGGACGAGGCGGTAGATCGTATTCTCGTTGTGATGCGCCGTCATTCGGCAGCCCGTGGCGCAGCCGAGGCAGACCGTGGAAGTCTTTTTCAGGAACCAGACCCGCTGCTTAAAGCGGAAGTCGCGCGAGGTGAAAGCGCCTACGGGGCAGATGTCGGCGATGTTAAGGGAATAATTGTTGTCCAGCGCCTTGCCCTCTTTGAGATCTATGTAGGAATGGTCCGACCTCTGCATAACCTCAAGTTCGGAGGTCTTCGTCACCTCGGCGCAGAAACGCACGCAGCGCGTGCAAAGTATGCAGCGTTCGTTGTCCAGTACGAGGTGGGGCCCGACGGCGCGGCGTTTCTGCCGGCGCACCTTCTCTTCCTGTCGGAAGCGGCTTTTTTGAAGGCTGTACTTCATGTAGTAATCCTGCAGCCCGCATTCCCCCGCCTGGTCGCAGATAGGACAATCCAGCGGGTGGTTTATAAGCAGGAATTCCAGCATGTCCCTGCGCGCGGTTTTAACTTTATCCGTCCCGGTGAACACCGACATGCCCTCGGCGGCCTCCGTGGAACAGGCGGTGGCAAGTTTCGGGGCGTTCTCTATCTCCACCAGGCACATCCGGCAGTTGCCGGAAATTGAAAGCTTGGGATGGTAGCAGTAGCGCGGTATGTAGATGCCAAGCTTCTGCGCGGCCTCGAGGAGCGTCGTGCCTTTGGTCACTTCTATGGTTCTTCCGTCGATCTTTATCGTGGGCATTCTTTTAAATCGCCGATCCCGGCTCTGCTTCCGATTTTCCCGCCAAGGCCGTTCTGAGGGCGCAGGTCTTTCCCGCGGCGTGCGCTTCGAATTCGCCGCGGAATTTTTTCACAAAGCTCATTACGGGCATGGCCATCGCGTCGGCCAGGGGGCAGATGGTGCGGGAGATCATGCCTTCGGCCACCGAGTAGAGGGTGTCGATGTCGCCCGGCGAGCCTTTCCCCTCTTCAAGGCGGTTCAATATCTTTTCTATCCAGCCGCAGCCCTCGCGGCAGGGCGTGCATTGTCCGCATGATTCGTGGTGGTAGAAGCGGGCGAGTACCCGGAGGAGGTCCACCATGCACTGGCTTTCGTCTATTACTATTACCGCCCCGGAGCCCAGCATGGAGCCGGCCGCGGCTAGCGATTCATAGTCGAGCTTCACGTCCCGGGCTTCCTCCGCCGTAAGCACCGGTGTGGAGGAGCCGCCGGGGATAACGGCTTTCAGCCTGCGGCCTTCCTTCATCCCGCCGCAGCTCTTTTCAAGCAGGTCGCCGAGCGCCGTTCCCAGGGGGAGTTCGTAGACTCCGGGCTTTTTCACCGGGCCGCTTACGCAGAAAAGTTTGGTGCCTGCGCTCTTGCCGCGGCCGATGGAGGCGTACCAGTCCCCCCCTTTCTCTACGATCGCCGGCACGGCGGCCAGGGTTTCGACGTTATTTATCACGGTGGGGCTTGCGAACAGGCCCTTTACCGCCGGGAACGGGGGTTTGAGGCGAGGCTGGCCCTTGAATCCTTCCAGTGATTCCAGCAGCGCGGTCTCCTCTCCGCAGATATAGGCCCCGGCGCCGCGGTGTACGAAAAGCTCGAAGTTAAAGCCGGACCCGAGTATGTTCTTGCCGATAAAGCCCTTGGCGCGCGCGGCGGCTATGGCGGTTTCCAGCAGTACCGCTTCGGCCGAGAATTCGCCGCGTATGTAGATATACCCGTGGTTAGCGCCTATCGCGAAACCCGCTATCGCCATGCCTTCTATAAGCGCGTGCGGGTTCTTCCTGATGATCTCGCGGTCCTTGAAGGTGCCGGGTTCCCCTTCGTCGGCGTTGCAGACCACGTAGCGCAGGCATCCGGCGTGCTGCGGGATGAAGGACCATTTCAGGCCCGTAGGGAAACCGGCGCCGCCGCGGCCGCGCAGATTGGACTTTTTGACTTCTTCAACGATGCGGGCGGGGTTTAAAGCCAGCGCTTTCTTCAGCGGCTTATAGCCGCCGGACGCGAAATAGGACTCGAGGTCCGCGACATTGTCTTTCAGCAGGATGTTTTCCATTGTGCGCACGCGCCTACAAGCCCAGGTCCTTCAGGCGGTTGTGCCTCAAATCTTCCAGCACGGCGTCCAGCTTTCCGGCCGTCAGGTTCTCGAAATAAATTTCGTTCACCATCATCACGGGGGCTGAGCCGCAGGCGCCGAGGCACTCCACGGCCGAGAGGGTGAACAGCCCGTCCCTGGTGGTCTCCCCTTCCTTTATTCCCAGCTTCGCCCGCAGGCTCTCAAGCAGCCCGGGCGCTCCCGCCATGTGGCAGGAAATGTTGCGGCAGACCTGCAGGTGATACCTGCCTGCCGGGGCGCGCTTGAACATCGTGTAGAAAGTCGTCACGGCCTTGACGCGGGAATAGGGGATCTCCAAAAGGCGCGCCAGCGCGTCCATGGCCTCCTCGGCAATGAAGCCATGCTCTTTCTGTATCTCCGCAAGCAGGGGTATGAGCGCGGCGTCGCGGCGCGGATATCTGGCGCATATATGCGCGGCCTTGGCTTTAAATTCTTCCGTCAGTGTCGATTCCATCGTCTATCGTATTCTCCCGCTGTCAGCGCTCCAGCTCGCCCCCTATCATGTTGACCTGTCCGAAGGTGGAGACTATGTCGGCGATGTAGCCGCCCCGTATCATTTTAGAGAGACCGGCTGTCAGGACGAAGCATGGGGGGCGCACGCGCAGCCGCCAGGGCTTACCGGTCCCGTCGCTGACTATGTAGAATCCGACCTCCCCGTTTCCGCCCTCCACCGCCTGGTATACTTCCCCCTTGGGCGGCTTAACGCCTTCGAAGGTGAGCTTGAAATGGGCCATGAGCGCCTCGATGTTGCCGTACACTTCCTCTTTGGGCGGAAGCGAGACGTTGAAATCGGGGTGGTTTATCGGGCCTTCAGGAAGCTGCGCCAGGGCCTGCTCCACTATCAGCATGCTCTGCTTGATTTCTTCCATGCGCACCAGGTAGCGGTCGTAGTTGTCGCCGTTGGAACCCACCGGAATGTCGAAATCGAAATGGTCGTACACCAGGTAGGGCGTCGCCTTGCGCACGTCCAGCGGCACTCCGGTGGAGCGCAGCGCCGGGCCTGTAAAGGAAAGCGCTATGGCGTCCTCCTTCGAGATCTGGCCGGTGCCGCGCAGCCGGTCGTAGAAAATTCGGTTGCGGGTGAGCAGCTTGTCAGCGTCCGCGACGTTCTTGCGCACCGTACGGAGGACCTCGGCCGCGTTCAGTTTGAAATCAGGAGGCAGGTCGCGCGTTAACCCGCCCACGCGGGTATAGGCCGGGGTTACCCGCCCTCCGGCGGCGGAGTCGGTAAGGCGGTAGAGCGCTTCGCGGGCGTTTATCAGGTAGAAATAGACCGTGAAGCCTCCCAGCTCCATGGCGTTGGCGCCTATGCAGGTGAGGTGGTCCGTAAGGCGCGAAAGCTCGCTCATTATCACGCGTATATACTGGCAGCGGGCCGGGGATTCTATCCCCATCAGCTTTTCCACGGCCAAAGCGTAGCCGACGTTGTTTATAAAAGGCGAAACGTAGTTGAGGCGGTCCGTATAGGGCACGCACTGGTTATAGGTGATATTCTCGCAGGTTTTCTCGAAACCGCGGTGCAGGTAGCCTATCTCAACGTCCGAATCGATCACCCGTTCGCCGCGTACCGTCAGAAGCAGGCGCACTATGCCGTGCATGGACGGGTGCGAGGGCCCCATATTCAGGACCATGCGCCCGTCCTCCAGCGTTTCCAGGTTCCAGTTCTTTGGGAACAAATTTTCTTTCGGTTTTTCCATGCCGGTGTTTTTTTATTCAATCCCTGTGCGGGATCCTCGGCTGCCTTTTTTTCAGGGGATAATCCTTGCGCAGCGGGTGGCCTTCGAACCCGTCGTACATCAGTATGCGGCGCAGGTCGGGATGTCCTTCGAACTTTATACCGAACATGTCGTAAGCCTCGCGCTCGAACCAGTTGGCGCCGGCCCAAAGCGGGGTGAGCGAGGCCGCGGCCGGGTTCTCCGAGTCAAGAGCGCATTTCAGGCGCAGGCGGTAATTGTGTTTTGAAGAGTAAAAATGACATACCAGTTCGAAGCGCGGTTCGCGCGGCGAGTGATCCACGGCCGTCAGGTCCATGAGGAAGTCGAAACCAAGGTCGCCCTTCAGGAAGGCCGCCACCGCCGCAAGGGAATCTTTCTGTATGACGGCGGTTTCGTCGCCCCGGAAAGCGTGGGTCGCCAGCACCTCCGCCGGGAATTTGTCCTTGAGGGTCTCAAGCAGGTAACTGTTCGCCGCTGTGGTCATCTGTATTTCCTGTCCAGTACCGATTCTTTCGAAACTTTTTCCTGAAGTTTGATCAGCGCGTCCAGCACCGCTTCCGGGCGGGGCGGGCAGCCGGGTATGTATATGTCCACCGGTATTATCTTGTCTATGCCCTGTACGGTCGCGTAGTTGTCGTAGAAGCCCCCGGAGGTGGCGCAGACGCCGAAAGCCACCACCCACTTGGGCTCGCACATCTGGTCGTAGACGCGCTTAAGCACGGGAGCGAGTTTTTCGTTGACAGTACCGACCACGAAAAGCACGTCGGCCTGGCGCGGAGAGAAACGCGGATATTCAGCGCCGAAGCGCGCTATGTCGTAGGTGGAGGCCCAGGCCGACATGAATTCCATGCCGCAGCAGGCCGTCACGAAAGGGTATTGGAAAAAGGAATACTTGCGGCCCCAGTTGACGGCTTCGTCAAGGCGCGTGGTGAGGTAGGAGTGGCCGAAGAGGGTTTCTAATCCCATTCAAGCGCCCCCTTCTTGACGGCGTAGACCAGCCCGGCCAGCAGCACGGCAAGGAACCCCCCCATCGTGTAGAAAGCGGCGCGGCCCAGCTCCCGGAAAGAGACGGCCCAGGGGTAGAGGAAAACTATTTCTACGTCGAACATTACGAAGAGGACGGCCACCAGGTAAAAATTAACTCCTGCAGTGCCGCGCGGCTCCATGGCCGGGGGCATGCCGCATTCGAACGGCTCCTGTTTGACCGGGGTTATTTTTTTGGGCCCGAAAAGGACGGAAAAAGCCATCATGCCCGCCGCTACGGCAAGCCCGAACCCGGTTGTAAGAAGAATAGCCAGATATTGGCGCATTACCGTAATTTTACCAAAATAATGCGGCAAGCGGCGTCCAAAGAACCGCCGGGGAAACAGCGGTCAACCGAGCAGGTCCGCGGCTGAAACTTCCGGGTTGCGGTAGCGCGTAAAATCCGCCGTTCGCTTTCCGAATTGTATAGCTTCGCGCGGGCAGAATTGTATGCAGGCCAGGCACTGTTCGCACCTGTTCTTCCAGCTCGGCCGCCCCCCTTCAAGTTCCACGTTCCCCGCCGGGCAGATCCTGGCGCAGAGGCCGCAGCCGTCGCACCGTGGATCGGCGAAGAAGGCCTTGTCCATGCCGGGCACCCGCCGGTAGCACCAGGGGTAGCACAGCCCGGAAAGCAGTATCTTTTCCCAGAGGGACCCTTTTTCCACCGGCCCCCGGGCGCGCCCGGAGATGAAAGCGGCTGCCCGCTGTATCTTTTCCTCCGCGGCGGCGAAGCGGACCTTTTGTTTTTCCGGCGCCTCGGCCCCGCTCCAGGGGATGTAATTGGAGGGCAGCACGAATTCGAACCCGGCTGAAAGCTTTATGCCGCGCGCGGCCAGCAGTCGTTCCAGCTGCACGAGCGTTTCGGAAACCTGGCCGGCGTTTGCGGCCAGGGCGAAGTAGTAGCGCTTGTCGCCGGCCGGGAGCGTGGAGACGAAGTTGACGATCCTGCGCGGAACGCCCCACATATGCACGGGGAACGCGAGTCCCACGGCATCGGCGCCGGCCGCTGCTTCTATGGTTTTCCCGGAGTTAAGGCTTAAAATATCCGTCCCGCCGGACGCGCGGGCCAGTCTGCGGGCAAGCCAGAGCGAATTGCCCGTGCCGGTGTAAAAAAACACGGCGGTTTTCATTTTTCGAGACACTCCCGGCGGCGGAAGCAGGTTATGAGGTGGTCGTTCACAAGGCCGGTGGCCTGCATGTGTGCGTAGATTATTGTGGGGCCAACGAATTTGAAACCGCGGCCTTTCAGGTCCGCGCTCAGCGCTTCGGATTCTTTGGAAACGGCGGGCAGTTGGGAGAGCCGGGTCCAGCGGTTGACCTTAGGTTTCCCGCCAACGAAGGACCAGATGTATTTTGAGAAGGTGCCGAATTCCCGCTGCACTTCCAGGAAGCGCCTGGCGTTGTTCACGGCGGCGGCCACCTTCAGCCGGTTCCTTATGATGCCGGGGTCCTTCAGCAGCGCCGCGATCTTCACGGCGTCGAATTTCGCCACTTTTGCGGGGTCGAAGCCGGCGAAAGCCCTGCGGTAGCCCTCCCTCCTGTTGAGTATGGTGGCCCAGCTAAGTCCGGCCTGGGCGCTTTCCAGCGTCAGGAACTCGAACTGCTTCCTGTCGTCCCGCACAGGCAAGCCCCATTCCTCGTCGTGATATGATATGTAAAGGGGGCTGACTCCGAAGGTCCATGGGCAGCGTTGTTTTTCTTTCATATCGCGGTCCGGGGCTAAGGCCGTCTCCTATTTCTCAGCGATCAGCCTCTTAAGCGCGTTCATCGCGCCCTTGGTGAGGCGCGCGTCCACGAGGCCGCGCCGGATCTCGCGCGCCTGCGCCTCTCCCCCCCAGTGCGGCCCGGTTTCCTTTTTAAGTTTTTCACAGATCTGCCGCACCATTCTCTCTATTTCCATCGGTGCGGCCCCGGCGTACGCGCGGCCGGCCGAAGGCCCGGCCGCAATGCCGCGCGCGGCAAGTTCGTAGGCGACCACGGCTACCGCCTGCCCAAGGTTCATGGAGGGCTGGTTTTTGAGCGTCGGAACGTTTATTATGGCCTGGCAGAAGGAAAGCTCCTCCTTGGTAAGCCCGGTCTTTTCCGCGCCGAAAAGTATGCCGGCCCTCAGCGGGCCCCTTGCCGCGAGGTATTCGGCGGTTTTAGAAAGCAGTATGACGTCGCGCTCCGGGTTCATGCGGTGCAGCGAGGATGTGCCAAGAAGCAGCTGGCAGTCGGCGGCCGCCTCGGGAATCGTGCCGAACAGCCTCGCGGAATCTATTATTTCCATCGAGCCTATGGCTGAAACGGACGCCTCGCTGCGCCATATATGCTCGGCTTCGCGCCAGTCGGAATCGAAGGCGTTTACCAGCGCCAGTTCGGCGAGACCGAAGTTGGCCATCGCGCGCGCCGCGGCCCCGATATTGTCGGGGTTCCGCGGCCTTACGAGTATGATCTTTAACCTGACGGCGTTCTTCACGAGTCAATTATACCATTAGCCCGCAGTCCGACTTAAGCGCCGAGAGTATCGCAAGGCTTGCCTTGGCTGGCGGCAGGCCCTCATGTTGGCGTAGTACCCCGGTGGTGGCCGGGGCATACCCCCCTGCCCACCCGGGCCGAGGAAACCCTTGCGTCGGTTTCCCCCGCCAGACTTTGATGGCGGGACCCCTTTCCGCAACGGGTGTTCAGGGGTATGCCCCGACCGCCCCTCCGCAAAAAACCTCATCAGTTAATTCCCTTGGTTTGTTGAAAATTAATTCCGGAGCTGTAAATCTTGGGATGGAGAGTAAAACCCTGCCGGGGTGGCTGGGCTTCCAAAGGTTTACCACGGACACCTCCTTCGCCCGCCGGTTGCATAAGCCCGGCGGCTGGGTGGCAGCAGGCCACTTTCTGCGCGTGGAGCGCGGCTACGGTGTAGCCGACGCGGTGCCTGAAGAACCCTGACCTCCAGGCAGGACCCGCATGCCAAGGAGTTTCCTCTTCCCGGGCGCCGCTATCTTGTGGCTGATCCAGGGTCAGACTATTTTTATGTCGAGGCAGTAGAGCAGGGACATCGCTTCCGGCATGGAGAACCTGGCGTCTTTAACCCGGTTGTCGGGCAGGCGGATGGCGTAGTTGCGGGCCTTCGCTAGGTCCGCCCCGCTCAGGTCCGTTTTCCCGAATAAACTCCCGGACAGGTCCGTCCGTGTAAAGTCCGAGCCGGACAGATCTGCCTCGCGGAAATCCGCCTCCTTCGCAAGGCAACCTGTTATGCGGGAGCCTTTGAGGCAGAGGCCGAAGAAATTGCAGTCGCTCAGAACGCAGCTCTCGAAACTTATCGGGCCTGGGAGCCTGACGCGGGGCCAGGCGGCCTCGGTCCAGTTGACTCCGGTAAGTTTGGAATCCTTGAACGAGGTTTCGGAAAATGAGGAACCCTGTACTTTCACAAGGCTGAGGTTGCAGCTTTCGAAGCGGCAGTCGGCGAAGCGGCAGGACTCGAGCGCCGCGCCTGTCAAATCGCAGTTGCGGAAAACGCAGGAGTAGAATCGCCGGGCGGTGATGGTTTTGCTTTTAAGGTCCAGTCCGTGAAAGGTCAGGTCCGAGTATTCCTTTTCCCCCTTCCCGCCCGTGATGTCTTCCGTTTTCATAAGGAACCTCCGCCGCGGTCTTTCCCGCGGCATATATTCAGGTATCGATCCGCCCAAATCGGGCCGTCAGATATCGTTTTGATGGATTTCGTGCGTGGCCAGGTAGTCGAGGGCGTTCTTAGCCGCGGCCTGCTGGGCTTCCTTCTTGTTCTTCCCCGAGCCCAGTCCCAGCGTTTTCTTGCCGAGATAAACCCTGATTGTGAAAAGTTTTTCGTGTTCCGGGCCGGACTCGCTCATCAGTTCGTAGTCGGGCGGGCGTTTGTGCCGCTTCTGTATCATTTCCTGGAGCATGCTTTTGTGGTCTATGTCGAGCTCTCCGGGGGCCTGGCCTTCCAGCCAGGGGATGATGATCTTTTCCGCGTTCGGCAGGCCTCCGTCCAGGTAGACGGCTCCCAGCACCGCTTCAATGGCGTTCGCCAGTATGCTGTGGCGCCTGCTGCCCCCGCTCAGTTTCTCCCCCGCGCCAAGTATGATGTAGTGCCCGATCCCGATCGCTTCCGCCCACCGGGCCAGGTTGGCCCGGGAGACTATCGCGGATTTGGTCTTTGAAAGGAATCCCTCGTCTTCGGACGGGTTCTTCAGAAAAAGGTAATAGGATACGATCAGGCCCAGCACGCTGTCGCCGAGAAATTCCAGGCGCTCGTTATTCCGGGGCGAACCGCTTTCGGTGGCGTGCGACTTGTGTGTCAGCGCCTCCGTCAGCAGCTCCTTGTCTCTGAATTCGTATCCTATTACTTCTTCAAGGGAAGACATTGGATTTCCGATAAAGATCAGAAATCAGTCTTTCTTGCCGGCCTTTTCCTTGATGTAGGCGGCTGCTTCGCCGACGGTCTTTATCTTTTCGGCGTCTTCGTCGGGGATCTCAATGTCGAATTCCTCTTCGAGCGCCATGACCAGTTCTACGGTGTCGAGGGAGTCCGCGCCGAGGTCCTGTACGAACTGGGCCTGAGGAACGACTTCGACCGCGTCCACGGCCAGCTGCTCGATTATGATCTTTTTAACTCTTTCTTCCAGGTTTTCGATGACGGCCATTACATTGTCCTCCTGCTGTTATTGTGAATCCGCATAAATCCGCTGTTTCCCGCCCGGAACTTCAGGGCCGGAAAAATTCCCGCTCCGCCTACATGTACAGGCCGCCGTTAACGGCCAGGACCTGTCCCGTTATATAGGATGAATCTCCGCACGCAAGGAAGAGTACGGCTTTTGCTACATCTTCCGGCTCGCCTATACGGCCCAGCGGTATCATTTCCGATACCTTTGCCCTGGCTTCGTCCTTAAGGCCCTCGGTCATGCGGGTGCGTATGAAACCGGGCGCAACCGCGTTGACCAGGACCTGTCGCGGCGCGAACTCGCGAGCCAGGGACTTCGTCAGACCTATTAGTCCAGCCTTTGATGCCGAGTAGTTGGACTGTCCCGCCTGGCCGCTCTGTCCCACCACCGAAGAAATGTTGATGATCCGGCCCGTCCTGGCCTTGAGCATGGGCTTCGAAGCTGCCTTTGCCATGAGGAAAGCGCCCTTAAGGTTCACGCTGATCACGGCGTCGAAATCCGCCTCTTTCATGCGCAGCACAAGGCTGTCTTTTGTAATGCCCGCGTTATTGACCAGGATATCTATCTTCCCGAAAGCTTTTACGGTTTCCGCTATGGCAAGTTCGCAGTCGGCTTCCTTGGAAACATCCAGCGCTACACCTATCGCCGACGCCCCCGTTTTGGCGGCTATCTCCGCCGCGGCCGCCGCGGGGTTCTGCTGCGCCAGGTCTGCCACCACGACCGAAGCCCCTTCAGCCGCGAAGGCCGCGGCTATTTCAAAGCCGATACCGCGCGTTGAGCCGGTCACGAGCGCCGTTTTGCCTTCGAGGCGCCTCACTCTTCCAGCTCCTTGGCCATGGCGATCTTGTCCTTCACCTGCTCCATCTGTTTTTTTATGTGCTCTACCATGCCCGAGGCGGCCAGTTCCCCGCTGACGCGCACGGCGTTGAAAATTGCGTTGGCGGTGACCCGCCCGTGGCAAACCAGGACCACCCCGTTCACTCCCAGGAGCGGGGCCCCGCCGTAAACGTCCGCGCTCGTCCTTGTCTTCAGTTCGGAAAAAACCTTGCGCATCAGCATGGCGCCGATCTTGTAGGTGAATTTGCGCATGATCTGCTCTTTGAGCATCTTGAAAATTACTTTGGCGGTGCCTTCGTAAAGTTTCAGCGTTATGTTGCCGGTAAAGCCGTCGGTAACCACCACGTCGGTGAGGCCCTCGGGGATGTCCCGCCCTTCCAGAGGCCCCTTGAAATTTACGCCCATGTTCTTTATCAGCGGCAGGGTTTCCTGCACCAGAGCCCCGCCCTTGGATTCCTCTTCGCCGATGGAGAGCAGGCCCACCGTGGGCTCTTCTATCTTAAAAAGCGATTTCATGTAGATGGAGCCCATTACGGCGAACTGGGCCAGGTGCCAGGCCTTGCAGTCCATATTGGCGCCCGCGTCGAGCAGGAGGGTGGTGCCCTTAAGCGTGGGCAGCGGCGCCGCTATCGCCGGACGTATCACTCCGGGGATGCGCTTCATTTTCAGGAGCGCGGCCACCATTATCGCGCCGGAATTGCCGGCGGACACGAACGCGTCGGCTTTGCCGTCGTGAACCAGGCCGGCGCAGACCATAAGCGAGGAATCGGGTTTCGAGCGGCACTCCTCGACCGGCTCGCTGGCCATCTCGATCACCTGTGAGGCGTGCACTATCTTTATTCGTTCGGGATCGGCCGCGCCGAGGCGGCGCAGCTCCTCCCGTATCTCGGGATCCCTGCCCACAAGTATTATTTCGTGGGGCAGTTTTTTGGCGGCCAGCAAGGCGCCCTCTATATTGGGCCTGATGCCGTAGTCTCCGCCGTGAGCGTCAAGCGCTATTCGCATTGTCGGAATAGCCCGCTATTTCTGTTCCGGGCCTTTTTCTTCTTTGGCGGCTTTCTTGACCACTTCCAGCTTGCCGTTGTAGAAGCCGCAGGCAGGGCAGACGCGGTGGGGCAGGCGGAGGGCTCCGCACTGGCTGCAGGGAGAGAGGGATTTAACCTCCAGCTTCCAGTTCTGCGACCGGCGGGAATCTCTGCGGGACGGGGTATGTTTGCGTTTGGGATTAGGCATTATAGCACCTCTTTTTAGACTTAAAGCTTCTTCTTTTTTTCCTGTTTATCCTGCTTCAGCACCCTTATGTCTTTCAGGGCGCTGAACGGACCGGAGGCTTCAGGCCTGCATACGCAGGCCTGCCGGTTTCGGTTAACTCCGCAGACCGGGCAGCGTCCCTTGCAGCTCTCGGAACACAAAACTTTCATGGGCGCGAGAAGCACCACAGCTTCCCTTACCGTTTCCCGCGCGTCTATACATTCTACTGTATCCGGATATACCTCGTCAAAAGCGTCCTGGAAGGAACCCGTTGTCAGATCGCCGCACCTCGAGCACTCCAGTTCCAGGTCGGCTTCCACTTTCCCGGCCAGGAGTATTGAATCGCCTCCGACGGAGAAATTCAGCTCCAGGCTGATCTTTTTAAGCGCCCCCGGGCGGTCAAAGGCGTCGTCATACGCGGCCGCGGCCGGGGATAATTTTACGCTCAGGCCGCCATTTTCTTTTATGGCCGCGCAATTGAAAATCAGAGGGCTGTTTTCCTGCATAAGAACAATAAGATATCAACTATGCCGGGAATAGTCAACCGCCCCGGCCGGATATTTGAACTTTTCCCAGCCCGGGCCGCTGAATATCCCCGGCCCGGATTTTTTTATATTGCTCGCCTTCCCGCAGTTTTTTCGGCTATCGAGTAGGGAGGCTTCCGGTTGGCGCTGTGGTAGGTGCGTATCATCACTTCGGCCATGAGCCCCATGAACGCGAACTGCATCCCGGCCAGGGCGAAGAATATCGCCACGAGGAAGAGCGGCTGGTCCTTTACGAATATCCCGTTGCACAGCTTATTATAGAGCGTAACGGAGGCCATAAAGAGGGAGGCGGCCCCCAGGCCCAGGCCCAGGCCGCCGAACAGGTAAAGCGGCTTCGTTATGAAGTCCCCCATGAATTTCACCGTCAACAGGTCCAGGACCACCTTAAATGTGCGCAGTATCCCGTACTTCGACTTTCCCGAGACGCGCGGCCTGTGGTTGACCGGCAATTCCATTATGGAGGCTCCGGCGTAGCCCAGGATCGCCGGAAGGAACCTGTGCATTTCGCCGTACAGATCGGCGGACTTGAGAAGGGCGGCGCGGTATACCTTCAGCGTGCAGCCAAAGTCGTGAAGCCTGACGCCGGTCACCGAGGAGATAATAAAATTGGCCGCGCGTGACGGCAGCTGGCGCGAAAAAAAAGGGTCCTGCCTGGCGCTGCGCCAGCCGCTTACGACGTCAAACCCGGACGCCGCGGCCGCGAAGAGCCGCGGGATGTCTTCGGGGTCGTTCTGTCCGTCCGCGTCCAGGGTGACTATCCATTCCCCCCGCGCCTCCGCGATGCCCGCGGCCAGCGCCGCGGTCTGGCCGTAATTCTTGGAGAATCTCAAGGCGAGCTGGCGGGTGTCGGCGCAGATCTTTTTCAGTTCGGCGAAAGAACCGTCGGAACTGCCGTCATCGACCCATATTATCTCGTACTCGACCTTCATGCCGGCCAGCGCCGCCGAAAGTTCTTGTTCGAGGGCCCGCAAATTCCCCTCTTCGTTGAAGACGGGTATGACCGCCGAAATGTGTGGTGTCATGCTTTGTATCCTTTATCCCGGAGGAGGCGGGAATAAAGCTCCTCCTGACGGCGCACCATGGCATCTATGTCGAATTCCGCCAGGTCGGTCGCGGCCGCCCCGGCGGCCAGGCGCAGGCGCAGTTGTTCGTCGTCCAGCAGCCGGGCCAGGGCAGCGCAGAAGGCGCCGATGTCTCCCTGCGGTACCGGGTATCCGTTCTCCCCGTCTTTGAGTATGTCGGTTACCCCGTCCGTGGCGTAGCAGACGGCGGGCAGCCCGGTCTTTAATGCCTCCACAAGGCTGCGGGGCAGGCCCTCCCAGAGGGAGGTCAGCACGAAGATGTCGGCGGCGGCAAGCAGTTCCCCCGAGTCTTCGCGCCACCCCGTGAAAACGCATATCTTTTCCAGGCCGCGGGAGCGGGCGGCTGCGCGCAGGTCCTCCAACTCTTCCCCGCCTCCGACGAAAACGAAACGCGCCCGGGGGCGTCCGCCCGAGAGGGCCGCCGCGGCCTCTACGAAATGCCCGGGATTCTTTTGCGGCTTGGCGTTGCCTATGCTTATCACCACCAGGTCCTGAGCGGAGAACCCCAGTTCCGCGCGCTTCGCTGCCCTGTCAATTTTCGACGGGTAATTCGACAGGCGCACGCCGCTTCGGATCAGGTGGTATTTCTCCGGAGCGCCGATGCCCGCCAGGCGGGCTGTTTCCATATTGGACCTGGAGACGAAGACCAGCGCGTCGCTGAACCGCGCGCATATCTTTTCCAGAAGTATGAAGAGGCGTCTTTTCAGGAAGCCCTGGCGGCCGTGGAACCCGAAGCCGTGGAACGTGTGGATCACCGCAGGTACACCGGAGGACGCCGCAGCCAGGCGGCCCAGTATCCCGGCCTTGGACGAGTGCGTGTGAGCTATTTCCGGGGCCTCGCTCTTTATCAGGCGCCGCAGCTCCATGAACGCCGCCAGGTCCCTGAGCGGTTTAATTTCCCTGCCCAGCTTCGCCGCGGTCACCAGGCGGGTTTTTCCGGATTTGGGGTCAAGCAGCCCTCCCGGGCCCGCGATAATGACGGCTTCGAAGCGCGTTTTATCCAGATGTGCCGCCGTATAAAGGGTGTTGGCCTGGGCTCCGCCGAAATCCAGGCGGGTTATTATGTGCGCCACCTTTTTCATCTTTGCTAAAGCCCTTTCCTTACCTTATATAACGGAAAATAATGGGCGAGTATGTCCCGGTACCTGGCTCCGCCGTTCTTTGCCATGCCGCGCGCGCCCAGGAGGCAGAGTCCTCTCCCGTCACCGGTGCCAATTCCCCTGACTATAAAAAAGGCCGGATATTTTCCGCGAAAAACGGGGCGTATGCTGAACAAGTTGGAGCGGAGCATGCCGGCTCCCAGCGCTTTTTGTATCGCCGCGGCGCCTTCTATCACAAGGGTGCCCCCCGTGCCCTGCACACGCATGGACTTGAGTTTGCCGCCGGCTTCGCGTGCGAGAGGGATTATCGCGAGTATGCGCCCTACCCTGCCTGACCTGTTCAGGCGGGATTCTATCCACCGGGGCTTCAGCAGCAGCGTCCAGTAGACGTCGGAACTGGTGGTCTTGTCCTCGGGAAGGCAATTCAGCCTGTCCGGAGGAGCCATGAGCGTATAGGCATAGAAATTGAACGGGGTCATGCGCGGCAACGCCCTGCCGCCGTCGTTTACGCCGCCCGCGGTAAAGCCGCCGCAGGCGCGGTGATAATCGGCCGGGGCCGGCTTGTCGCCGTCAGCCAGGATCTCCCCCCTGGTGTCCGCGGCCGCGGCCGCCGAGGCCTGGCTTTCTACCTGCAGTCCCTGGAACGGGAGGCAATGGGCGGAATCGCATAAATGGTATTCGCGGCTTTCGTGCGAGTCGAGCCCGGCCAGCCGCGCCAGCTTGGTGCGGACGGTCACGGCGACTGCTTTAAGTGATTCCGGGAGCCTGGACCCGTCGGAAAGCGAAGCGGTGATAGGGCTTACAAGGGCTTCCGGCGAGGTCTCGTTTATCAGCCAGAAGCCTTTTCCCTGCGCCAGGGCCAGCAGCTCTCCGGCCACCTCTTTGTCGCCCCGGTTCACGCCGACGGCGTCAGGCAGCTCGGGATTCTTTATAAGTATTACCCCGCCGCTCTTCGGGACTATGCGCACGCTGTTGTGGGTTGCATGGGCGGTAGAGGAAAGGCTGTCCTTTATTTCGCAGGCCTGGTCAGCTTCGTTGTAAGAGATGGACCAGGGCATCCCGCTTTTGCCGGAAGTGATCTTGCCAAGGCGGGTGTCGATAATATCGAAGTCGGAGGTGGTTATAAAGGTGAAGCTTGTTACAAGGGACGGCACGCCTTTCAGGTCCGCGTACAGCCCGAGTTTTACGCGTGGGCCGTCAAGGGGCACCGGATTTTTGTGGGACGGCCAATCCATCCGCGCCCAGTAAAGCAGGTTCTCCGCCTTGCCCTGCGCATATTTCAACAGCTGCTGAGCCTTCTTCCTGAACACGGGTTCTTCCGGGTCCATGTCGGACAGGGTGTAGTAGGTCTGCCAGGCAGGCAGGTATAGACCGGATTCCTCGTAAATGCGGGCCAGGTCTATTTCAGCCTGTATGTTGCGCGGGTCGTATGAGAGAGCTTCCTTTATGAAGTTCAGGGCGTGCGGGCGTTTATTGAGGCGTTCCAGGTCGGCGCTTATCAGTTCGGTCGCAGGTGAAAGCAGGTAGGGGTAGCGGCTGTAAACCGAGCGCAGCTGATCTATCGCCTCGTCCGGTCCGGCCAGCTCGGCTTCCGTTATCGCCAGGCCGAAACGGGCCTGGCTCGCTAGGTCCAGCGACGCGGTGAGGGTGAGGGCCTTCTCAAAAGAGGCCCTGGCCTCCTTGTATTTCTCGAGGCTGAGCAGGCTCCAGCCTTTTTCGAATTGTATGTAAAAATCGTCAGGCGCAAGGAGTTCGCCTTTTGCCAGGTACGCGAGCGCCTCCTTGTTTTTCCCGGCCTCGGCCAGCAGCACTGCCAGGTCGCGCATGGCCGCCGTGTTAAGCGCCGGGTCCGAAGAACGCGATAATACGTATTTCAGATCTCCGGAAGCGTCATCGTATTTCCCGTCAAGCCACAGCGCCGCGGCATCAGCGTAGACCCCCGCAGGGCTCCCCCCACCGGCCGGGGCCGAAGCCGCGTACGCGGCGGGAGCGGTATGCAGCGGGAGGCACAGCAGCGCTATCGCGAACTTTATCATAGGAACAAATTTAGCAATTAACCGGGAGGAAAGCAAAAATGGCCGTCGGGCCGCACGGCAATTTCAGGAAAAACATTTTGAAATCCTTATTTTGTTTATGTATAATAAATCCGCGGGCCATTAGCTCAACGGTAGAGCAGGCGCCTCTTAAGCGCAAGGTTACAGGTTCGAATCCCGTATGGCCCACTTTAATTTGTAAAACGGAGTAATGAGTAACCGCAGCCGAGTAAAAAGGAGAAGGCGCAGCCTCCCGGGATTACTCAACGCTCTTACTCATTACTTGTTTTTTTTACAGGGACGCGTCTTTTGCCCGGGCGGACGGGCCTGCGGAGCGGACGGGTGGTGGAACGGCAGACACGTACGGCTTAGGACCGTATGCCGAAAGGCGTGAGGGTTCAAGTCCCTTCCCGTCCATACGCAGCTTCGGCGCTTCAGGCGGAATTTTTACTACGGAGCGGAGGAATAATGAATATCACACTGGCTTTCGGCGACAAGATAAAGAAAATAAAACAGGAAGGCTGCGTGCACGTGTTCGCGGTCAACGTGGACTCCGCGGCCCTCGCCGAGGCGTCCCAGGACGCGCTGGTGCGCCTGCAGAGCGTGGTCAGCCTGCCTGGCTTCCGCGTCGGCAAGGTGCCGCTGGCGATGATAAGGGAACAGTTCCCTTCGATGGTCAAGGACGAGGTCCTTGATATCTCGGCCAAGGCCGCGCTTCCGGAGATACTCAAAGGCTCCCAGATCAACCCCGTGGTGGCCCCGCTGCTTAAAAACGTAAATTACGAAGCCGGGAAGGCCCTCTATTTCGAGATACAGTTCGAATCTTCCCCGGCCATCGAGCCGAAGGGCTACGAAAAGATAGCCGCGACCCGGAAGGTCCACAAGATCACCGACGCCGAGGTCGAGAAGTACATAAATCAGGTGCGCGAATATAACGCCTATTTAAAGCCCGCCGCCGAAGGAGAGGCCGCCTCGAAGAGCCACTTCGCGATAGTGGATTATGACACTTTCGAGAACGGTACGCCCGTGCCGGACGGGGCGGTCAAGGGCGAAATAGTGGACCTTTCCAGTCCCCAGACCATCGCCGGGCTGGCCGACGCGGTGATGGGCGCCAAACGGGGCGAGAGCCGCGAGTTCGACGCGCCGTTCGGAGATAAGAAGATGCATTTCAAGGTGACCGTGGTCGAGCTGAAAATGAAGGTGGTGCCTGAGCTGGATGAGAATTTCCTGAAAGAAGCGGGGGTTAAGACCACGGACGAGCTTAAGGCCAACGTGCGCAAGATGCTGGAACAGGGCTCGGCCGAGAAGACGGAGAAGGATATGCTCGGCCAGCTGGAAGACGCGCTCATAAAGAATAACCCGATCACCCTTCCCCCCACCCTCGTCAAGGAAGAGGCGCAGGAGCTGCTGGAATTGTTCAAGAAACGGGCTCCGGCCGAGCAGCACATGCCCGATGAGGCGCTGCTGGAGCGCCTTAAGCCCGTGGCCGAGCGCAACCTCTCCCTTACCTATATACTTCATCACATAGCCAAGAAAGAGTCGATACAGGCCACCGACTCCGAATTGAACGCCGAACTGGAAAAGGTCATGGCCCGCCTCAACACGGAAGAAGAAAAGACCAAGGGCCGGGAGCTTTTCGAAAAGCGCAAGGAGTATATCAGGGCCTCTATGGTGGAGAACAAGACCATGGCCCTGGTGAAGGATAAGGCAGTCATTAAGGAAGAGAATAACTGATCGCGGTGTTTTTCAAGCCGGGGTTTTGGCCGGGACCCTTTGTCCGAAACCAAAAAACTCGCCGGCTTCGGGCTTAAATGAGGGAGACACGATGATAATACCAACGATTATTGAAACCTGGAAAGGCGCCGGGGCGATGGTGGGATATGATATATACTCCCGCCTGCTGCGCGACCGCATCATATTTATTACCGATCCGGAAGGCGCCGTTTCCACCTCTTCCGCCAATACCGTTATAGCACAGCTGCTTTACCTTGACGCAGAGGACCCTGAAAAGGAGATCAACCTCTACATCAATTCCCCCGGAGGCATGGTGACCGCCGGCTTGGCCGTCTACGATACCATGCAGTTCATCAAAGCCCCTATCTCCACCATCTGCATGGGAATGGCGATGAGCTTCGGCGCGGTGCTCCTGGCCGCAGGAACGAAGGGCAAGCGCTACGCGCTCCCCAACGCGCGCATCATGATACACCAGCCCCTTATCTGGGGAGGCGGGATCTCCGGCCAGGCGACCGATATAGAGATCGAGAACCGTGAGATGCAGGAGAATAAAACGCGGCTGATAGACATCATGGCCAAGCATACCGGCAACAGCGCCGAGAAGGTGCGGACCGACATGGAAAGGAATTTCTACCTCTCGGCCGCCCAGGCCCGGGACTACGGCATTATAGACGCGGTGCTCGAGCACCGCAAGAAGTAAAGCGGTCCCCGCCGGCCAATGCCCTCGGCGCCGCGCGACAGGCGTGCGGCACCGCGCCGTCGGGAGCAGGGGCGCCGCGGTTTTAAATTTCACAGGGATATGAGCTGAAAATATGGAAGAAAAAAACAAAGAACAGGCTTATCCGAAAATGCTGCCCGCCATCGCTATCCGGGACGTGGTTCTTTTTCCCTATATGGCGCTGCCCCTGTCCGTGGACCGGCCCAAATCCGTGGCCGCCATAGAGGCCGGCCTGGCCGCCGGGAAATATATACTCGCCCTCGCCCAGCGGAAACCCGGCGTCAACGACCCCGCGCCCGAAGACCTGTACGCCTACGGAGTTATCAGCTCAATTTCGCAGTCGCTCAAGATGCCTGACGGCACAATGCGCGTCTTCCTGGAAGGCCGGCGCCGCGCGCGGGTGAAAAAGATGTCCCTGGACAAGGAACGCGCCTGCCTTTACGCCGAGGTCGAATACCCCGAGGAAAACGCGGCTAAAAATCCCGAAGTGATCGCGCTTATGCGCCACGCGGTGGAGATCTTCGAGTCTTACGTCAAACTCAGTACCCGCATCACGCTGGATTCGACATCCTTCCTGCAGCAGATGGACGACCCGGCCAAGCTGGCGGACACCATCGCCGCCAATTCTATGTTCAGCCTAGCCGACCGCCAGGATGTGCTTGAGACCGAAGTCCCGCGCGAGCGCCTTGAAAAGCTGATAAAGTTCCTGGCCAAGGAAGTCGAAATACTCGACCTTGAGCAGAAGATCCACACCCGCGTCAAGACCCAGATCGATAAGTCGCAGAAAGAGTATTACCTTAACGAGCAGATGAAGGCGATACAGAAAGAACTGCACCAGAAGGACGACTTTTCCAAAGAAATCGACGAGCTGAAGAAGCTCATCAAGACGGTGAAGATGCCCAAAGAGGCGGAAGCGGCGGCCGAGAAGGAACTGGCCCGCCTTTCCAAGATGATGCCTTTTTCCCCCGAGTCCACCGTCAGCCGCACCTACCTGGACTGGCTGACCGCGCTGCCCTGGAACGTGGAAACCAAGGACGAAATAGACCTGGGCGCGGCAAAAAAGATACTCGATGAGGACCATTTCGGCCTGAAAAAACCCAAGGAAAGGGTGCTTGAATACCTGGCCGTCTGCAAGCTTACGGCGAAGTTCCGCGGGCCGATACTGTGCTTCGTGGGCCCCCCTGGAGTCGGCAAGACCTCCATCGCCCGCTCCATCGCCCGCTCCATGGGCCGAAATTTCGTGCGCATGTCGCTCGGCGGCGTGAGGGACGAGGCTGAGATTCGCGGCCACCGCCGCACCTACGTGGCCTCGATGCCCGGCCGTATCCTCCAGAGCATGAAGAAGGCTAAGAGCCGTAATCCCGTTTTTCTGATGGACGAGATAGACAAGATGGGCTCGGATTGGCGCGGAGACCCGGCCGCCGCGCTTCTCGAGGTCCTGGACCCGGAACAGAACACCGAGTTCAACGATCATTTTCTCGACGTGCCGTTCGATATCTCAAAGGTGATGTTCATAACCACCGCGAACACCCTGTGGGGGCATCCCGGTGAGCCTCCGCGACCGCATGGAGATCATAGACTTCACCGGCTACACGCACGACGAAAAGATCGAGATAACCAAGAAATTCCTGATCCCGCGCCAGCTTGAGGAGCACGGCCTGAAGAACGGCTCACTTAAGATAGACGACAAAGGCATAGACGCCGTGATACGCGGCTATACCCGCGAGGCCGGGGGTGCGCAACCTCAACCGCGAATTCGCCGCCATATGCCGCCGCGCCGCCCGCAAAATAGTGGAGCAGAAGCTGGAGTCCGTGAAGATAACTCCGGAAAACCTCGGCGATTTCCTGGGTATTCCGAAGTTCCTCGAGACCGTGACTTCCTATAACGACGTTGGCATCTCCACGGGGCTTGCCTGGACCGAGAACGGCGGCGAGGTGCTGGCCGTGGAGGCCATTGCCGTGCCGGGTAAGGGCGCCTTGACGCTCACCGGCAAGCTCGGGGAAGTGATGAAGGAATCCGCCCAGGCGGCTTTTTCCTACATCCGTTCCAAGGAGCTGGCCCCGGTTTCATACGTCAACTCCCATAATTTCCACGTTCATATCCCGGAAGGCGCCATACCCAAGGACGGCCCCTCCGCCGGCGTGACGATGGCTACAGCGCTCGCGAGCCTTTTTACCGGGCGCGCGGTGAAGAAGAACGTTTCCATGACCGGCGAGCTGACCCTTACCGGCCGGGTGCTCCCGATCGGGGGCCTCAAGGAAAAGGTGATAGCTTCTTTCCGCGACAACATAAATACCGTGCTTTTCCCCAAGGCCAACCTTAAGGAACTTGAGGAGATCCCCCCCGAGATACGCGCCAAGATGCGCCTGCATCCCGTGGAAAGGATGGACGAAGTCCTTGCACTGGCCCTGGAACCGTCCGCGGCTCCGCGAAAAAAGGCCGCCGCAAAGAAGGCCGTTTCCAAAAAATGAGGTAAGAATGCATTTCTTATTGACCGGATTCCTGCTCTGCGCCGTTCCCGCCGGCGCTTACGAGAACACGCTTACCACGGAAGAAATACAGGGCACCCTTGAGGACAGCAAGCTCAACGAGGTGTTCTCCCAATACCTGGCCACTATCCAGATGTACGACCCGGAGCGTGCTACCCGCATGGGCATGCACGGCGCTGACGCTTCCCTGACCGCCCGCAATACCGAACGCGTCGCGAAACAGCTGGAGGCCTTCAAACGCCTGCGGGACAAACTGCACGAGATACAGAAAGACACGATGTATCCCGACCTCAAGATAGACTACGCGGCGCTTGACCACATGCTTGAGGTTGATATCTACGAGCTCGAGAACCTCGGGCTGCTGGCCCGCCGCCCGCAGTATTACCTGGAACCACTCTTCCTTGTTTACCAGATGATGAACAAGGACTACGAATACTACAACACCAGGGCCGCCGACGCCATTTCCCGCCTGAGGCAGTTCCCCGGCATCCTCGAGCAGGCCGAGCGCAACCTTTCCCACCCCCCGGAAATATGGACCCGCCAGGCGATAAGGCAATCCAATGACGCGCTCAAGTACATGTCCGACTTCGTGCCCGTCTTCCGCGGCTACACCCGCTACGACCCGGTGCTCAAAACCCAGGTTGACGAGACTATGGATAGGGTTAAGGCCGCGCTGGAAAAATACTCCGCTTTCCTTCAAAAGGACATACTCCCCAGTTCGGACGGGGACTTCCGCGCCGGTACCTACACCTACGGCTTTTATCTCGAACGTCTCCACGCCCTCGACATGACTCCGGGGAACGCCTTGAGCTACTCGAAAAAAGCTTTCAAGAAATCGCTTAAGGAGCTGGATAAGGAGGCGGAGAGCATAGACGCGATGGTGGCCAAGGAAAAGGGCTGGAAGGGCATTTTGGACAAGCTGCCAAAGGAGCACCCGCCCGCGGGGGACGTGCTTAAGGTTTTTCAGGATGAAATGGACCGCGCGTACCAGCACTTCGACGAGCATAAGGTGGTAGAATTCCCGAGCCAGAGGCTCCAGATAAAGCGCATGCCCGGGTTCATGAGCTCGGTCCTTCCGTACGTCTACTATTCCCCCCCCTTCGCCCTGGACGACAAGCGCGTGGCGGAACTCTTCGTCCTGCTTCCCCCCGACAGCGCGGCGGCGGACGTAAAGGAAAAGGTTTTGGCCTCCGGGTTCAACTACGCCCAGATCGAGCTGCTAACCGCCTACGCCGTAATGCCCGGCATGCACCTCCGCAGCTTCGAGGCTTCCTCCAACAGTTCCAGGATACGCCGGGTTTCCCGCCAGCCTGTCGTCGCCAACGGCTGGGCCTGCTATGCCGAATTGCTGGCGGAGGAGATGGGTTTCTATTCATCCTACTGGTCGCGTTTCCTGCGCTGCTATGTCAGGGCGCTGCGCGCGGCCAGGGCTTACGCCGACGCGGCCCTTCACACCGGGAAATGGACACCGCAGGAGGCTTCCCAGTTCTTCCAGGACAAACTTTACATGACCAAGGCCCAGGCCGACTCCGAGGTGCTGAAGGTCTCACTGGCCCCCACGGAAGGCTTTTCGTACATAATAGGCATGGACCGCATACTCGAGATGCGCCGCTACTACCAGCGCACCGAAGCCAAGTATTTCGACCTGCGCAAGTTCCACACCGTATTCCTGAAGATGGGAGAGATCCCGGTAGACCTCATAGAACAGGACATGCGCCGCCAGAAAAAAGAGGAAAAGAACATAATAAGATGAACGAATCGGCCGTTTCCTTTTCCGCGGTGGAAAAAACATACAAGCGCCCTCGCCTTCTTGGCGCCAGGTACCATACGGCGATAAAAGACCTCTCTTTTGAGATACCGAGAGGAGAGGTGACCGGCCTGCTCGGGCTGAACGGCGCCGGCAAGACCACTATAATGAAGCTTCTCACGGGCCTGCTCTTCCCCACGGCGGGCTCGGTTAAGGTGTTCGGTTCCGCCCCGACGGGGCGGTCGGCCAAAGCCAGGATAGGTTTCCTCCCGGAACTGCCCTATTTCCCCCCGCAAATCAAGCCCTGCGACGCCCTGGCTTATTATGGCCGCCTCTCCGGGCTTTCCGGCCCCGGGCTTTCGCTGGCCGTAGAGAACGCCGTGGAGCGCACCGGCCTCGGGCCGCACACCGATAAACGCGTCGCCGAATTCTCCAAGGGCATGCTGCAGCGGCTGGGGCTGGCACAGGCGCTGCTCCACGACCCCGAACTGCTGGTCCTGGACGAGCCGGTCAGCGGCCTGGACCCTCTGGCCATTCACGACATACGCGGGCTCCTGGCCGGAATACACGACGGCGGGCGGACCATATTCCTTTCTTCGCACAGCATTTCGGAGGTGGAGAAACTGTGCGACCGCGTACTTATAATAGTCAAGGGCCGCCTTGCGGTTACCGTCAACCGCTCCGGGTGGGAATCCCGCCCCGGGGGGCTGGAAGCTATTTTCGTGGAGGCGGTACGATGATGAAGTTCCTGCGCCTTTCCCTGGCCGTAACCATCGACTCCTTTTTTGAGAGTTCCCGCAACCGCTTCTTCACGATCTTCTCCGTTTTCGCCTGCGCCGCTATTTACGCCTCGCTTTTGGCCGGCATCATGGCCGTGGACCAGGAGGCGCGCGTGATCACCGATTTCGGCCTGGCCCTGATAGAGCTGGTCACTCTGGCGTACACCCTTTTCTACTCCTCCTCCGTCCTCCTCCGGGAAGCTGAAACGAAGACCATTTACCTCGTCTTCTCGCGCCCCGTCCCCCGCGGGGTTTACCTGGCCGGGAAACTGGCCGGGATAATGCTTACGGCCGCGGTCATGCTGGCAGGAATGGGGATCATCCACGCCGCCCTGCTGGCCCTGAGAGGATTCAGACCCCCGCAGTTCTACGTGTGGGCTCTGGCGGGATCCTTCCTTAAGCTGGCGGTCATAACGGCCATCGCCTTCCTGGTTTCGCTGTTCTCCACCTCCGCCGTTTCCACGATGGTCATATCGGGGATACTCTGGACGGCCGGACATTTCGCCTCCGAAGTGCGCTTTATGACGGAGCATTCCACAGGGGCCGCGGCCTGGGCGCTACGGCCCGCGCTGTGGCTGATCCCTAATTTCCAGCTTTTCAACGCCAGGGACGCCGCCGGCGCCATTGGCGTGCTCCCGGCGGCGGCCTTCACGGCCGCGGCTGCCTGGACGCTTGCCGCCTACCTGTGCTCGCTCTGGCTGATATCCCGGAAGGAGTTTTAATGCTCCGCAGGTCCGGCCCGTACCTAGTCGCCGCGGCCTTGCTGGCCTGGTGCGCCGGCGGGGCGCTGTCCGGAGCCTCTTATGTGAGCCGTTTCCCTCCCCCGAGCGAAATACACGTTCCCGCCCAGGGCGCGGCCGGCGATATGTTCGCGCTGGCTTTCGGGGCGAGGCGGCTTTTCGCCGACCTCTGGTTCATACGCCTTATGCAGTATTACGGGACATCCGAGTTTTGCGCCAAGCAGCTTACCGAGGAAGACTATGAACGCTGCGAAGAGGGCATGTATTTCGGTAAGGGTAAATATCTGGAGTTCTTTTCCCGTGCCCGCCATGTGATGGAGCTAGACCCGGGTTTTGCTTCTGCCGGACTTTACGCGGCCACCTCCCTCGCCTTTAATATGGAAAGGCCGGAGGAGGCGGAAGAACTGCTCCGCTACGCCATTAAATATTCCCCACGGGAATGGAAGTACCTTACGCTGCTGGCCGCCATAGGCTACAGCAAGGCGCAGGATCCCGCGGCCGTGGCCAGCGCCATAACCCCTCTCCTGGGAGATCCGGACTGTCCGGTAATGGTGAAGCAGCTGGCGGCCTTCCTCAATAAAAAAGTCGGCAATTACCCGGCAGCCGCCGCCATATACGCCGATATAGCGGCTACCTCCCGCGACGCTGCATACGTAGCCAACGCGCGCAGGGAGTTGAAGAAAATTTCCAAGAGGATTTCACACCGTTGAACATACTCAATATCTGCGATTCGGCGCAATGGGATATCGTATCCTACCAGGCGCTTCATACGGCCGCATACCTTTCAAAGATGGGGCACAACACGGCCGTCCTGTGCCCCGGGAAGTCCCGGCTTTTCTCCGAGTGCCGTAAGCAAAAAATTAAAGCCGATCCCCTGTCCCTGGCCGCCAGATTCGGATTCTTCAAGTCGGGCGGCTGGGACATCGTCCATTTTTACAACCCCTCGCTTCTTAACCCGCTTTTCATGAGGAAGGCCGGGGCGGCTTCCAGGACATTCGTGACCCAGGTAAAGCTGGGCAACCAGATATATTTCAGGAGACTGGCCGCGCTTGAGCCGTATATCGACCGCTATATCGGGACCTGCAATTCGGTGCGGGAGGAATTCTCCCGCGCCGGGGCGGACCCCCGCAAGACCTTTCTTGTCCCCCCCTGCATAAATATCGGCCGCTGGGAAAGCGCGATGCTTATAAAGCCCGCTATATTCCACAGGCGCCCCTACCGCGTGGGTACCGTAAGCATGGACAGGAGCCTTAAGGAGCAGGAGCTATTCCTGCGCATGGCCAAGGAAGTTCTCCAGGTATTCCCCGAAACTCACTTCATGGTAGTGGGGCTCAAGGATGATCGGATACGCGATATCGCCAGGGCCCTCGGGATCAGCCACAAGGTGGATGTTCTCTGGGACCGCACGGACGTACCGGAGATCATGGCGATGATGCACATTTTCGTGAAGACCTCGCGCCGCGAAGGTATGTCCATGTCCCTCATGGAGGCGCAGGCTTCCGGCGTGGCCTGCGTGGTGCCCAGGCGGAGGGGCCTTGGCGATTTCATTGAGCACGAACGCAACGGAGTTGTGGTGGAGCCGGATAGCGCGAGTTCCTGCGCCCTGGCGGTAATACACCTGATATCGAACCCGCAGATATGTCACAGCATGTCTAAAGCCGCTTTTGACTATGTCCGCGACAATATGTCGCTGCCCGTGGTAGGGAACCTTCTTGAGCGTCTCTATCAGGACGCGCTGGCTTGACCCGGGAAACGGGCTGAGTAGCCCAGCGCTGTGCGGGCGGAGAGTCGCAACCGCGGCTTGCCGGTTAAAATTCGCTCCAGTACCTTCCCTTCTCGTCTTTGTGCACGCAGTCTATATATACCAGTCCGAAAGCGGGACTGCGCGGGTCGTTCACATACGCCCAGCCCCCGCTGTCGCTGAACAGCTGCGAAGGCACATCCCGAACCCTGTCGGTACCGAAGTGGCGGGGAAGCTTCAGGCGCGGCGCCGCCTCCAGGTTGCCGGCCCGCACCGTTTCGCCGAACGACACGGGCGGCTTTTTGTGCTCGATTTTGTAGAGCGTCACCGCTATCCTCATCCCCGACAGCCTGCGTACAACTTCCTGCGCGTCCATGCCGGTAAGAAAATAGCGCGCGCCCCAGGCGCAGAGGGCCAGGGCCGCGGCGGCGATCAGTCTGAGTTTCATACGGGAAATAGTACCAAAAATCACATATCCAGTGGAATTTTGTAGAATATTTCCTGTACCTCTCCATTAAAATTCAGCTCGAGGATAAATCTGATGAAAATACTGTGCCTTAACTGCGGAAGCTCTTCCGTGAAGTATTCCCTTTTCGACTGGCGCGCCAAACACCTGCTCGCCTCCGGCGTGGTGGAGCGGGTCGGTATAGGCGGCTCTTTCATCAGCCACGAAGCGGCCGGCCGCGATAAAATAGCCGTAAAACAGGATTGTCCCACCCACAAGGAAGCCATAAAGCTCGTTATAGGCACGCTGACGGACAAGGGTCACGGCGTGATAGACGGCCTCTCGGGCATCTCCGCGGTGGGCCACCGCGTCGTTCACGGCGGTGAAAAATTCGTGAAGTCGGTCATCATAGACGAGAAGGTGATCGAGTCGTTCCGGGAGCTTTCCGCCCTCGCCCCCCTCCATAACCCGCCGAACATACAGGGGATAGAGGCCGCCCGGGAACTTATGCCGAAGATCCCGCACATGGCCATTATGGACACGGCCTGGCACCAGACGATGCCCCCCGCCTCTTACACCTACGCGCTGCCGCATAAGTGGTACGAAAAGTACGGCATACGCCGCTACGGGTTCCACGGAACTTCGTTCCTCTACGTAGCCAAGCGCGCCGCCGTCCTGCTGAAAAAGGACACTTTCGCGGCCAACGTCGTGATCTGCCACATAGGCAACGGCGCCTCGGTCAACGCGGTTAAGAACGGCCTCTCCTACGATACCAGCATGGGCTTTACCCCGCTCGAAGGCCTGGTGATGGGCACCCGCGCCGGCGACCATGACCCCGCCATACCGCTTTACGTGATGGCTCGGGAGGGCCTTAACCCCGGGGAGATGGACGCGATACTCAATAAAAAGTCCGGCATACTGGGCATCACCGAAAGATATAGCGACCGTCGCGACGTGGAGATGGCCGCGGAACAGGGCGACGAACGCGCCAAGTTGACCATCGACATCGAGTCCTACCGGATAAAAAAATACATCGGGTCGTACGCAGCGGCGGTCGGCGGCATAGACGCCGTAGTCTTCACCGCCGGGGTGGGCGAGATGGGGCCTATAACCAGGGCAGGCGCTCTTTCCGGCCTCGGCTTCCTGGGAATAAAGTGCGACCCCGAAAAGAACGAAATATCCAAGACCCGCAACGCGGAGACCGACATTTCCTGCAAAACTTCCAAAGTTAAGGTATTCGTGATCCCCACCGACGAGGAGCGCGTGTTCGTGGAGGATGTGGTCGGGCTTATGGCCGGAAGCTACGACATCCATACGCGCTTTGAATATACCTTCCAGCGCCCGGATTACCGCAACAAGCTGCGCGACGACGCCTTCGACAAGCAGTGCCTCAAAAAACCGGAGCTGCTGAAGGTCGCCGCCAATCACCACGGGGAGGCGAAGCGCCGGCAGCCATGAAGGACATAAAATCAAAGGTCTTCGCGACCCTGGGCGCGCTGGTGCTGCTGCTCGCCGCGGGTGTGGCGGGCTATTCGCTCATAGAGGGATGGAATTTACTTGACAGCCTGTACATGACCGTCATAACCCTCGCCACCATAGGCTACGGCGAGACACATCCCCTCTCCTCCGCCGGCAGGGTCTTCACCATATTGCTCATACTCGGCGGTATCGGGACGATGACATTCATATTCACCAGCATTACCGAGCTAGTGCTGGAGGGCGGGTTGAAAGAGGCTTTCCGGAGGATAAAAATGCAGGATAAGATAGAAAAAATGACGAACCATTTCATAGTCTGCGGAGCTTCGCGCCCGGGGCTGAGCATCTGCGAGGAACTGGAGAAGACCTCCAGGCCTTTCACGCTGGTGGTGCTTACCCAGGAGGAAGTTAAGAAGATCATGGCGCGAGGGTGGTGCGCCGTACCCGGGGACGCCTCCTCCTCCGCCGTGCTGGGATCCGCCGGTATCGCAAGGGCCGCCGGGGTCTTCTGCGCCCTGTCTAACGATAAAGATAACGCCTTCGTGGCCATAACGGCCCGCGGCCTCAACCAGGGATTACGGATAGTGACGGTCCAGAACGACCATGACGCCGAGATGACGGATAAACTGCGCCGGGCAGGCGCCGACATAGTTGTAAACCCGTCGCATATAGGAGGGCTCCGCATGGCCTCGGAGATGGTCCGGCCGGACACGGTTAAATTTCTGGATTCCATGCTTCGCGGCCAGAAGGCCGGAACGCGTTTCGAGGATATAGAAACCGGATCCGGCGCAGAAGGCAGGCTGCTCGGGGATTTTAAAGGCGCGGACAGGAAGGGCGCGCTGGTAGTTGCGCGGAAGGACGGCGGTGCCAACTCGTATGATATAAACCCCCCGCCGGACACGAAGCTTCGGAAAGGAGACGTGCTGGTGGCGCTCGGCACCCCCGAGGAACTTAAGGCGCTCTCTTCGCGCCTCTCCTGAAGCGGGGAAAAGGCAATAAAAATACCGCCGTACATCCGGCGGTATTTTTATTTTACGCGGGCTCTCTATTTCCGGGGCGCCTCGGTCTTGGCCGGCTCCGCGGCGGGTTTGTCTGAAACCGTGAATTCGGACGAGGAGAGCACCGTGCCGGCCTCGTCGGTTATTTCCACTTTCCAGCTGCCGGGGGTCACGCTCTTCCAGCTCCATACCCTGTACGGGCTGGAACTTACGGTGAGTTCTACCTCGTGGACCTTTTTACCGTCTTTGTAATAGACGTGCTTTATTTTGGCCGGGACCTGCTCTGCGGTCACTTTGGTCCAGGTGTAGACGCGGGTGGTGGCGCTGTCGAAGGCGGCCGTTCCGTTGACCGGCTCCCTGTTCTCAATTGACGCGGCGGTGACTATCTTTTCTATTTTTATTTCCGGCGCGGCTTTCTGCGCCGCGGGGAGCGCGGTCTGCGCGTATACCGCGCAGGAGAAGGCCGCTATTAACGCTGACGCTGCTATGTATCTTTTCATCCTGAATTCCTCCTTGGTTTAGCCGATATTTTTCATTATAACTAAAAAAAAGCCGCCGGCGCTCCGGCCATGAGGTCATTGCCCCCCTAAATTTGTTAGAATTCTTATTATGAAACTGCGCAACATTCTGCTGCTGGGCCTGCCCACGATAGTTCTGTGGGTTGCCGGGATCTTCGTTCTGGGCATTTTCCTTATAAAATGGTTCTGGATGTGGACGATCCCCGGGCTCTTCCCCGGCGCCGTGGCGATGGGGCTGGTGGCCGCTAAGATCTCCTGGTGGACCGCGCTTAAACTTTCCGTGCTGGTGGCGCTGTTGGCCGCCATAACCAATATATCCAGAAGCCGGCGATAAAGGGGCAGGGTGAAAAGACGACTCATTTTCTTGACGCTGGCGGGAGCGCTTTGCGCTTGTTCCCGCCCCGCCGCCGATAATTCCCGCACCATAGTGGTCTGGGAGCAGGAAGACGCCCAGGTGGCTCCCTACATAGATTCCGTATTCGCCGCTTTCAAAAAGCTGCCGGAGAACGCCGGCATCGAGATCGTGCGCACACATTACCAGACAGAGGACCTGCGCCAGCAGTTCCAGGCCGCCTCGCTCGCCGGAGTCCCCCCCGACCTGCTGCTGGGACCCTCCGATACCGCCGGGCTTTACGCCGTTTCCGGTTTTATAGCCCCCCTGGACGGTGTCTTCGACTTTTCCAAATTCAACGGCCCCGTGGTGGAGGCTATCACGCTGGACGGGCACGTATGGGGCCTGCCTGTCTCCAACGGGAACCACCTGATGATGTTCTATAATAAAAAACTGTCCAAAACGGCCCCCAGGACCACGGACGAGCTTTTTGAGTTCTGTTCTAAAGAGGCCTCGCGGCTGAAGCTCGATTACTGCATCGCCTTCGACATGGGCGAGCCGTTCTGGCTTATGCCGTGGCTAGGCGCTTTCGGCGGCTGGCCCATGGACGGGAAGACGCCGACTTTGGATACCGCGGCGATGCGCGCCACGCTTGATTTTTACCTTGATTTGAAATATAACAAGAAGTTCGTGCCGATGGAATGCGACTACAACTGCATGGACTCGCTGTTCAAGGAAAACAAGGCCGCTTTCATTATAAACGGGGACTGGGCAATTTCCGGTTACCAGAAGCATTTCGGCAGGGATTTCGGCCTGGCGGTCATTCCCAAGCTCTCGGCCACCGGGCGCTGGCCTTCCCCCATGGTGAGCGGCAAGTACTTTATGGTGAGCTCCGGGATAAAGCCGGAAAAAATGAAAATTATAAAGCGCCTGCTTGATTTTTACACTTCGAGAGAGAACCAGGTGCGCCAGTATCAGGCGCTTACGCGGCTGCCGGCCCTTAAAGCGGCGGGATCCGCCAGGGAGATAACCTCGGACGAGGTTTCCCGAATTTCCCTTGACCAGATACTGAAGGGGCGCCCCATGCCGATGGCTACCGAGATGCGCGCTGTCTGGGATTCCGCGCGCAACTACATGGGCCTGGCCACCACTAAGAAGCTGGACATCGATTCAGCCGTGAAGCGCATGCAGGAAAATACTGACCTGAAGATCAAAGAGATGAACAGGTGACCCTGTACGGCGGGGGCTGGGCTTAGGTATGGAAATATTCAAGTCGGTATACGAAGTGGTCTGGTTCATTCTCCTGATCGCCCTTGGCGTGGCCGCGCTTGAGGGATATTTTTATTACCATTTCAAATATCATGACCGGAGCTGGTTCATCCCCGCGGCGCTGGCCGTATTCCCCGCAGCCGCTATGGCGGCCGCGGCCCCCATACTGGGCCAGTATACCTTCAGGCTCTGGCTTGAGTTCTTCCTGGCCGAGATCTTCATAGCGTCAGCCTTCCGTTACCTCGTAAAAGGACGGCATACGGTGCCCTACCTGCTGCTGGCCCCGGCTTTCGCCGGCCTCGCGCTGCTGCTGGTCTATCCCTTCATTTTCGAGACTTACCTCTCTTTCCACGACCTTAAGTTGACCACGATAATGATGTGGAAGAATACGGGCCGCATCCCCTTCGTCGGCATAGACCAGTACGTCAAGGTCTTTACCACTTCCCCCCTCTCCGAGATAACTTTCTGGGCGCTGCTGGGGCGCACCCTGCTGTGGACCTTTACCAACGTGTTCTTCCATGTCGCCGGAGGTTTCGCGCTGGCCCTCCTCCTTAACAACAATATACGCTTCAAAGGCGCGTACCGGACGCTTCTGGTCATCCCGTGGGCCATGCCGCAGGTGGTGGCGGTGCTCGCCATGCGCGGAGAGTTCCATTCGCAGAACGGCTTCGTGAACATAGTATTGGCGAAGCTGACGGCCGCCTTCCCGTTCCTCGTCCACCTCGGTATCGGCCCCGTGCAATGGCTCAGCGACTGGCCGCTCGCGACCTGCACGCTTATAAACATCTGGCTCGGCATACCTTTCATGATGGTAGTGATACTCGGCGGCCTCCAGTCCATTTCCTCCTCCTACTACGACGCGGCTGACATAGACGGCGCATCTTATTTCCAGAAGCTCCGCTACATAACCCTGCCGCTGATACGGCCGGTGCTGATGCCGGCGGTCACGCTGGGTACGGTCTGGACCTTCAACAACATAAACGTCATCTACCTGGTGACCGGCCAGTCCGGCGGCACGGAGAGGGCCGATATACTGGTGTCGGCGCTGTATAAGGCCGCTTTCACCTACAACCGCTACAGCTATTCCGCGGCCTTCGCCATAGTGGTGTTCGCGCTGCTGTTCTTTATTTCCGTAACGTATCTGCACGGCTTCGACGCCGCAAAGGAAGAGAGGTAATCCATGAACAAGGAACGCGTTTCGATCCAGCGGAAAAAGCGTGTAAAGTTCTTCCTTATCCACGCCGTAATAATATTCGCGGCGGCGGCCTGCGTTTACCCGCTGCTCCGCATCTTCTCCATCTCGCTGCGTCCCGGCGACAAGCTTTTTTCCACCGACCTTTCGATAATTCCCGCCGGAGCCAATTTCAGCGCGTACGCCAGCCTCCTGAAAGACACGATGTTCCTGCGCTGGCTGTGGAACTCGCTGGTGATAACACTGTCCACCTCGCTTATAGGCGTTTCGCTGGCCTCCACCGCCGCCTACGCATTCTCCCGCTTCCGCTTCCCGGGGAAGAAGGCCGGCCTGATACTGCTCCTTTCCAGCCAGATGATACCTGCCGGCATGCTGATACTGCCTCTTTTCCTGATGATAATGAAGCTGAAGCTGATGAACACCTATATGGGCATGATAATAGCCTATTCGGTGTCCTCTCTCCCTTTCAGCATATGGATACTTAAGGGCTATTACGACACCATCCCCCGCTCGCTCGAGGAGGCCGCCCTGGTGGACGGCACCAGCCAGGTCGGGGCCTTCTGGCGCATCATACTGCCCCTCTCCACTCCGGCCCTGAGCATAGCCTTCCTCTTCAATTTCACCGCCGCCTGGAACGAATACCTGGTGGCCCGCGTGGTGCTCTTCAGCTCGAAGCAGTATACCTGGACGCTTGGCCTTTTCGAGCTGCAGGGCCAGTACATAACGCAATGGGGGATGTTCGCGGCCGGCTCCATGCTGGTCACGATACCGGTGCTGTGCGTGTTCCTGTATTCGTCAAAGTGGCTGATCTCAGGCCTGACGCTGGGAAGCGTCAAGGGTTAGATAAAAAGTTTTTTGCTGCCACAGGCAGCGGCGGCTTCTCCAAAGGGGATCATATGGCTTCGGTGCAATTTAAAAATATCGTCAAAAAATTCAACGACAATACCGTCCTCAACGGCGTGGACATCGATATAAAGGACCATGAATTCGTGGTGATCGTGGGGCCTTCGGGCTGCGGCAAAACAACGCTTCTGAGGATGCTGGCTGGACTGGAGGAAATTACCGACGGCGAGATCTTTATCGACGACCTGCTGGTGAACGACCTGCACCCGTCCAAGCGCGAGATAGCCATGGTCTTCCAGGACTACGCGCTTTATCCCCACATGACGGTCGAAGAAAATATGAATTTCGCGCTGCGCCTGCGCAAGCTGGAGAAAGGCGAGATAAACTCCCGCGTAGCCGAGGCCGCCAATATCCTGCAGCTGAACAAGTTCCTGAAGCGCATGCCGAAGCAGCTTTCCGGCGGGCAGCGTCAGCGCGTGGCTATCGGGCGGGCCATAGTGCGCAAGCCCAAGGTGTTCCTGTTCGACGAGCCGCTCTCCAACCTGGACGCGAAGCTGCGTGAGGAAATGCGCGTCGAGATAGCCAAGCTCTACCAGCGCCTGAACGCCACCATACTCTATGTCACCCATGACCAGGTGGAGGCTATGACGCTGGCCGGGCGCATAGTGGTCATGAATCACGGGATAGTGCAGCAGGTAGGCTCACCGATAGAAGTGTACCGGAAGCCCGCTAATTTGTTCGTGGCAGGCTTCATCGGAAGCCCAACGATGAATTTTATGAGCGGCAGGCTTTCCCTCGAGGACGGGAAGCTCCATTTCATCAACGAGAGCATAAACCTATATATCCCCCCCTTCCTCCTCGCCAATCCGGCGAAGCAGGACGGCCGCGAGGTTACGGTCGGTGTGCGCCCGGACGCGGCGTACGATCCACGGCCTGGTAGGCCCAGGGCGTCGGGGTCGGGAAAAGCGGATTAACCAGGAGCAACGGCACCGGGCG
>CAISZM010000039.1 GCA_903889965.1 uncultured Elusimicrobia bacterium | reverse complement strand
GCCCGACTATTCACAGCAAATAAATATACCCGGCAGCCCCTTATGTTATCCCGCTAAAGCGCCGCATACTTTAGGGCAGCGTCCCCTAAAACTCCCTCGCGAATTCTTTTGCCATCTTTTTTATATTACCCGACACTACGCCGCCCAGGCTGTCCAAGGGCGATATAATTTTCGCTATGCGCAGGTCTATCACGCTTTGCGGCATGGAGGGCAGGATGGCCGTAGCCGGGTCCTGGGCGATAACCAGCCCCCCGCCCGCCGCCAGGTAGCCGGCCCCGATAGTTCCGTCGCGCCCCATGCCTGTAGCCACCACTCCTATGGTGCGCCGGCCAAAAGCGCGCGCGAGGCTGCGGAACAGCGGGTCGGCCGCCGGCTTCACATAATTTTCCTCCGGGTCGTCGTTTAGCCGGATTACCGCTCTTTGGGCGTCAACCACCATATGCCGACCGCCCGGCGCCAGGTATATTTCGCCGGGCCGGACGGACAGTCCGTCTTCCCCAAGGCTAACCTTCATGGCGGTCTGCGCCTGCAGCCGCGGCAGGAAAGTTTCGAACAGCCAGACCGGGCCGTGCAGGACCACGAAAAAAGCCGCGTCGGCCGTAGCCTCTATTCCGGAAAACAGCTTCAGCAGCGTGGGCGGGCCGCCGGTGCTTGCCGCCACGCCCACGGCTATCATATTCGGCAGCCTAAACCCCGTCGCCCTGGGCGCGGCCGCGCCGCCGCCCTGCCGCAGGCGCCTCAGGCCGGAATCCATCAGCGAAAGAACCTCCTCCGGGGCGTACGGTTTTGCCAGGTAATCGTCCGCCCCGGAGTCCAGCGCTCGGGCGCGCGCTTCCCTCAGGGCCAGCGCTGTGATAACGATAATAAGAGGGGCGGGCAGCCCTGAGCGCCGGACCCTCTGCGCCAGCTCTATCCCGTCCATCTCCGGCATCATCCAATCGGTCAGCAGCACGTCAAACGGGCTTCTTTTAAATAATTCCCATGCCTCCGCGCCGTTGCGCGCCGACACCACCTCATGCCCCGCTTTAAAAAGTATTTTTTCAAGCAGAGTCCTGCTTACCAGATCGTCTTCCGCGATAAGAATCTTCATCTCCTTCCTTTTTTGCGCCGGCCCTCACATTTCCATCAGCTTCATCAGGCCGGTCTCGCTGATGATCATGGCCACGCCGCCGTCGCCCAGCATGGCCGCGCCGTCGAAGAGGTCTTTTTCCACGGCCAGCCCGGCTATCGGCTTGGCCACTATTTTCTGCACGCCAAGGATCCCTTCCACCATAAGCGCGCACATGCCCTTGCCGGCCTTGACGCTTACCATCGTCAACCTGTCGCCGCCGTTTTCCGGGTGAGAGGAGGGCCGCCCGCCGCCGCGCCTACCGGCCAGCTTTTCGCCCAGCGCCACTACCGGCATCAGTTTCTCATGACGGATCACCATTTTCCCTTTGCCCGCCACGGTAGATAGCCCGCTGCGCTCCGCGGAGAAAGCTTCTATAACCGAACCCATCGGAAGGACATAGACCTCGCCGCCGCAAGCGCGGACAAGATAGCCGTCCAGGATGCGGGTGCTGACGCTCCTGGGGAGCGCAACCGAGAAAGTGCAGCCCTTGCCCTTAACGCTCACGATGGAGATCTTGCCCTTGGCGGACTCCACCGCCCTTTTTACAACGTCCATGCCTACGCCGCGGCCGGAAACCTCCGAAACAGTCTGCGCGGTGGAGACCCCGCTGGCGAAGATCAGCTGGGTCACCAGTTCGTCGGTCAGGGGGTCGCCGGAAGATATCAGCCCCAGGCTTACCGCCTTGCGCGCTATCGCCTCGTAGTCCAGGCCGTTGCCGTCGTCACGGATGCTGAGCTCAAGAACGTTTTCTTTTTCCTCAAGGGCTATGTAAATATTGCCTTCTCCGGGCTTGCCGGCCGCCGCCCTCTTCTCCGGGGTTTCGATGCCGTGGTCGGCGGCGTTCCTGACCATGTGGAGCAGGGGCGCGTCCAGCAGGTCGATATAGCTTTTGTCTATTTTCAGCGCCTCGCCGGAGCAGGTGACCTTTATGCTTTTGCCCGCCTGGGCCGCGATGTCGCGCACTATGCGCGGGGCCTTCTGCAGCAATACCCCGGCCTCCACTTTCCTGATGGCGAGGATGTCGGTGCGCAGCCGGTCCGAAAGCGAGGAAAAGGTATGCAATATCTGCCTGAACTCCTTGGTCACCTCATCGTTGCGGGTCTGCAGCTTTTTCCACAAATACGCGAACATTTCCTCCACCACCACCAGGTCGCCCACATGCCCCAGGAAAGAATCTATGCTGCCTTCCGAAACCCGCAT
>CAISZM010000038.1 GCA_903889965.1 uncultured Elusimicrobia bacterium | reverse complement strand
GTGACAGGGGAGCTGGATAAGTGAAACCCTCCGGAAGCCGAGACTTGCGTAAGCGTCGAGGCTGAGTGGACTTTGCTTCTCGCGCTCGCTACGGACACCGTGGCGGTTTCGCGTAGCGAAATCCGACAGAGTCGGGAAGTGCGGCCACGGTGTGGCCGACACTGGTTTCACGTTCCAGTCCCCTGGCAGGACCCGCGAACCCATGACTGGCCAGTACCCATGATAAACACGCACGCCCCTTTTGGAATTGAGCTATGGCGCTGAAACTCCTGATAAATTCCCTTTTCCGCGGCGGCGCCGAAAAACAGTTCGCGGCTCTTTCCAAAAGGCTCGGGGCCGATTCAATATTCCTGCTGGACAATATCATTGCCCAGGACGCGGGCCCCGCACGCCTCCAGGTACTCTCCGGTCATAACGCCTCCACCAGCCCGTACATCAAAACAGCCTCCATACCCCTTTACGCGCGCCGCCTGGCCGCGCTGACCGGCCCGGGCGACACCGTGCTGTCGTTCATGGAGCGCGCGAACATGGTTAACGTCATAGCCGCAAGGCGCAGCGGGCACCGCGCCGTCATCTGCGAAAGGACCCGTCCTTCGGGAGAATTTTCGGGCCTGCGCGGCGTCCTGATGCGCCCGCTGATCCGCCGCTTCTACCCGCAAGCGTCCTTAATAGTGGCCAACTCGCTGGGCGTTAAAGCCGACCTCTCCGCTAATTTCTCAGTCCCGGCGGAAAAGATACAGGTCATCAACAACGGCTGCGATATTGCCGCGATAGCCGCGGACGCCGCGCTGCCGCTGGACGGCGCCTGGGAGAAAGTGTTCAGGCGCCCGGTGATCATCTCGAGCGGCAGGCTTACACCCGCCAAGAACCAATGGCGGCTGCTGAGGGTATTCAATGCGGTAAAAGCGGCCGGAGGCGAGCCGGCGCTAGTGATACTGGGAGAAGGCGAACTTCTGGGTTCACTCGTGGACCTGGCGAAAACTCTCGGCCTCAAGGCTTTTTACGGCCCGGGAGCCCCCCCGCCAGAAGCGGACGTGTATTTTGCCGGCTACCAGGAAAACCCCTGTAAATTCATCTCAAAGGCGCGCGTGTTCGTCCTGACCTCCCTTTGGGAAGGCTTCCCGAACGCCCTGGTAGAAGCCCTCGCCTGCGGGACGCCATCCCTTTCGGCCGACTGCCAGGCCGGGCCGCGGGAGATACTGGCGCCGGGCACGCCCCCGGAGCGGCGGGCCGTAAAGGCCGAGCCGTCCGCGTATGGCGTTCTTATGCCGGTTCTCTCCGGATCGAACCCTCCGGCGGATCCGTCCCCGGAACCGGTAGAACTGGCCTGGGCGGAAAATATCCTGGAAATTTTAAACGACAGGGCGCTGGCGGAAAAATACTCCGGGTCCGGCAGGGAACGGGCTGCGGATTTCGAGATCTCCCGTATCGAACAACTATGGCGCGGCCTGCTGGCGCAGCGCGCTACCAGATAAAATAGACCGGGTCCTCCGCCTTGCTTCCCCCCGCCTTTTTTCCGCGCCGGGGCGCGGTCTGCACCTTTTTCACTCCGGGGCGCTCCGTGCGCTGGGGCGCCTCGGTCTTATACGTCCTTTTTTCCTTCGCGTCGTTGCGCGAAGGCCCGAAAGCGAAAGCTATGGTCACCCTGTGCGCGTCGCCCAGCTCCCCGTAGGGCGCGTAGGCGTAGTCAATGCGCATATCGCCGCCGCGAAGGCCGATGCCGGCCGTGATGCCGGACCCGGCGTAGCGGCTGCTGCCCGTTTTTAATCCGCCCCTTAAATAAAAAGCTCCGCGCGGCGACAGTGTCAATTCCTTTTCGATCCCCGCCGCGAGAGCCACTTCGGATTCTCCGGCCTTCACCACGTCCGCGGATATCCTCGCAAAGTCCGCGACGTCGTTCGACAAACCGGCCCTGAGCATCAGGGGCAGGCTGAACGCGGTCGAGCCCAGCTTCATTTTGGTTCCCAGATTGGAAACTGAAGCGCCGAAGCGCCAGCGCTCGTAAGTTTTAAGGATCCCGCCGTCCGCGGCCCAGGCCATGGCGCTTTTACCGTCCGCGCCCTGGTAAAGAGCCTTCATCGCCCCACCCGCGTACAGGTCCGGAGTCAGGCGGGTAGCCACCCCGAATGAAGCCGCGGCCTCCATGGAGCTGAAAGTGCCGGTCTCTGTGCCGGTCCTGTCATACTTATCCATGCTGCCGCTGAAAAGAGCGTTTACCGCCGCGAAAACCGAGGTGCGCTTGTCCAGGGGCTGCAGGTAAACCGCGGTCTCGTTCCTTATCCCCTGAAGCCATTCATTATGGCCTAAAGACACCTCGCCCTGTTTGGCCAGCGCCGCGCCGGCGGGGTTATAAAAAACAGCCAGGGCGTCGTCGCCCGTCGCGCAATATGCTCCGGCCATGGCCGCCGCCCTCGCCCCGGAATCTATCTTCAGGAAGGGCAGAGCTGTAGTTCCCGCTCCCGCCTCGGCGCGGGACGCGGCGAACACCAGTATCAAAAGCGCGGCAAATTTATTCATATTGCCAGATCACCAGACTATGAAGAACTTACCTTTTCCCCTGCCATAATTATCGGTTCTCACGAGGTAGATATAAAGCCCGCTGGCCGCTTTGGAACCTCCGGAGAGCCTGCCGTTCCAGGAGGCCGTATGAAGCGAGTCTATGCCGTCGCCCGGGGAAAGCTTCCGCACAAGCTCGCCCGCCTCGTTATAGATCAAGACCATGGGGTTGACGGCGTCTAACGGTATTCCGGAAAAGGTCAGGACCGGATCGGAGCGGAAATAACACGGGCTTGGATAGGCCTTCAGATCGACCAGGCTTAAACCCGAACCGGATTTGCCCCTTATCGAATAAACGGAGAAGTGGCTGACTTCGGCAGAAACCCTGTTGGTGGCGGGGTAAAGCCTTACCCCCGTGAGCGGCGTCCACCTTCCGGCCGTCTCATCCATGTAGTAGAGCCAGGCCAGGCTTTCCCTGACCATATCTCCGTCTATGAAGCCGTCGCCGTTGGAGTCCGGATATGGAATCGTTATTGTCGGGGACGAAGAAAAGACCGTAAGGATAACGCCGGCGGAATTTCTTGCGGTAAATTCCCGGACCAGGTCGCTCGATAGCATTTTGGCCGAATCAGGCGAGGCTGCGTCGGCCGCGGAACAGCGGGAGGCCGGCACTGTAGTGATGGCGATATAAAGCAGGCTGGAGTAAGTCCCGGCCTGTACCGTTACGCTCGAACCGTCGCTGTTGAAGACGCTGCCGCCGTCCACTCCCGAGATGGACGTATCAATGGCGAAAGTGCCCCCCGAAGTTATGGCGGAACCGGCATTGCCGACCGGGTCCGAAGCCGAGAAGTAGAAGGTCGCCGTGCCGGTGGAATAATATGACTCGGTGAAGCCGGTAGCGCCCCAGGTGGAACCTCCCTTGTAAGTCAGCGGCAACTGCACGGAATACCCGGTGGAAGTTCTGAAGTAGAGCTGGGGCGTACCTACGATCGAATTTGCGTCCGTGACTGCGAGGTCGGCCGTAAAAGACCCGGTCTTAGACGGCAAAGCCGAGGTGACCGTCACCGTGGCGGTGGGACTGGTGACGTCCACCTTTTGGCCGTCCGAAGCGCTTGCGGCTGAATAAAAACCCGCGGAATTTTTGGCCTTGACCGCGAAGTAATAAGTGGTGCCATCCGTGAGCGAGAGTCCGGACTGGGTTACGGATGTGGCCAGCGCGTTCGAGGTCCAGCCCAGCGTTTCGACGCCGCCGCGTGTGGTCCCGATGGCGTAATCATACTCGGTTATGCCGCTCGAGGGCGAAGCCCCCCAATTGGCGGACAGCGTATGAAGCGAGGAGACGTAGGTTATGTCGGAACCGGTCCCGTCGTAGACGTAGGGGACATCCGCAGGCGCGCTGGCATTAACGGTCTGCCCGTTGGACCATTTCTCGGCCGAGTATAATCCCACTGTGTTCAGGGCCTTTACGCCGAAATAGTAGGTGACGCCGCTGGTCAGGCTCAACCCGGCGCGTGTGACGGAGAGCGCGGTGCCGTTGCTGGTCCAACCAGACACGTCGGTCGCTCCGGCGGAGGTGCCGATGGCGTAGTAATACGCGCTTATCCCGGATTCGGGATCGCTCGAGGCGGTCCAGTTCGCGGACAACTGAGTAAGGGAACCAGTAGCCGAGATATCGGCGCCGAGACCGTCGTTGACGGTCGCGATAGTGGTCGGGGGCGTAGTGTCGGAAGTGCCCAGGTAGAAGGTCATCGGCGAACCGGAAGCGGAAATATCGCTGATCGGCAGATTAAGATTGTAGCCGGCGTAACTTTTGCTGTTGGGGTTCGTCAGATCGCCGAAAACGCTTTTATTGGGATAACGGAAATAGGCATTATCGAAACTCGCGTCGGAGCCGTTATCTATCTGCTCCAGGTATTGCGTACCGCTGGCTTCCTCAAGGTCGACCAGATAATGATCGGCCGCTGTTTGCCCCGCATCGCTGTTATCCGATTTATCCTCCGCTATATGCCAGATAAGTATACCCATGTTGGGGCCCGGAAGATAGGCGTCGAAATTACCGGCGCCCTGCTTGTTCTCTATGAGAAAGTACTCCGTGGAGGGGAAAGAACTGTCCCTCAACAGGAACATCGAGGTAGAACTTATCTCGATGCCGGGCAGGGTTTTAGTCCCGATTGTGGTCAATTGCGTTGGCGCGGCCCAGCCGAGTGTTTTCTTGCACCAGGCGCTCATATGCGCGGGAGAACTGCCGTCCGTATAGCCGCCCATGTCAGGTCCGTTCCAGGAACCGGCGGCCATCAGACAAAAACGCCCTAAACCGTAGGTGGCGTTGGTAGCACTAGTGTCATAAAGGTCGGGAAGGCCCAAAAAGTGGCCGGTCTCATGACAGATAACGCCTATGCGGGTCAGGCCCCAGGTTGAATGATCATTGTCCCAACCGCGCATTTCCGATTCGGTGTGGTAATGGTCCATCCTTACACCGTTATAGGTTCTGGCCAACGACGGGGATGCCGATGACAAGTCCCACTCATGGGACCATATGTAATTGGTATTGTTTCCGCCCCACTCCTCTCCGCGCCCGGAATGGATAATATCAAGCCCGTCAACTTGACCGTCTCCGTTCCCGTCTACGGTAGTGAAATCGAAACCAGAAGCATGAAGGAGGTCTATGGCCTCAGCAACCATCTGCTGCGGCTTCACATCAAACCCGTCAGAGCCGTTCGCGCCGTAATAGGCCGCATTATGCGACAGTGTTATCCAGGGCGTAACCACGGACTGGACGGTAAGTTTGCCGTATGAGACCTCTTTGTAATAATCCTTGACCGAACCCAGGGCTCCGTCATAGGTATACCCGGTGTCATTGAACAGGCTGCTAAATTGCGCCTGGCTGTAGGTGGTAGTCTGGTCCGGGAACCTGACCAGTATCACCAGGTTCTTCATGGTGCCCGTTAGTATGGGGGTTTTTTGCGGCGATGAAGCGGACTGCGCCGCCAGGTCGGCGGAAAGCCTGGGGATAAAAAGGGAGGAGGCGTCGCGCGCCTTATGCCTGGCGCTGCCCGCCGCCGCTCCTTTTGAGTCTATAAGCCGCCGCGTCAGGCCAAGGCCCTGCGGATCCGCCGCGCCTACCTTGTAGCTGCCGGGCTTCAGCGCTCCGGAGGCGTCCTTCTCGGCGTAGTACCAGGTCTTAGTGGAGGTATCCTTTATTATGGTGTAACCCTTAGCGTCCTCGTTCCAGTGATAGAACTCATCGCCGCGCAGCGCCACTTTTATTTTTGTGCCGTCGGGCTGCGAGAAATTGACGAGCGCGGGGTTAGCCGGCACGGCCTGCGCCGGGCCGGAGAGGCCGAAAAAAAGGCAGACGGACAGCAGGATAATGCTTGGCGGCAGCGCAAAGTTGCGGTTCTTCATAAGCTTTTCATTGTATAGAATACCATAATATCAGCGTTTTTTCCCTACGGACGGCTCGCCGGCAGGTTCCAAAAGCAATTCGGAAACCCCCGACCAGCCGCCGTGCGCCACGCCATCGGAACCCATCACGCGCATGAAATAGGTCTTTTGAGGAGCCAGGCCCAGGCCGGAAAGTTTGTATGAACAAGTGTCCGTGAACACATCCAGGAGAGGCGAGCGGAAATTCTTGGTTTCCGCTATCTGCAGGCGGTAATATTTGAAAGCCACCGGTGAAGCCCAGTTAACCGGGCCGTCCAGAACTTTGTTCATGTGCTGCAGCGGCGGGGCTGGAAGCGCAAGGCGGCGCGGACGCGCCGGCTTTGAAACCGCGAAACTGTAGGTCTCGGAAAATGCTCCCTCGCGGTTTTCGACTCCGCTGAGATGGAGAAATCCGGCCACGCGCCAGTAGTAAACCCCGTTGCGCCAGAAGGCCGGCACCAGCCGGTAAGTATTGCTCTGCACCAGCGTATCCAACTGCTTAACGGAAAAGTCTGGCGCCGTACTTATCTGGAGCCTGTAGGAATTAGCCTCCATTACATTATTCCAGGTGAGTTTAAGAATGTCCCCTTTTTTCCCGGCCTGCTTGACCATAGAGCTGACCACCAGCGGGGCCTCCGGCGGGTCCTCCAGGAACCGCTTGTTCCAGACATTCACCGCGAAAACGGCTTTCTCACCGTAGCGCGTGAAAGAGCTCCAGTCTTCCACTCGCCCGCGGTAAACAATAGCCCCGTATTTTTCTTCGAGTTCCTTATCCAGGGACTTGGGGATATAACCTATAAAAACGCTTGGCGGGTAGGAGTCCAGAAGTTTGGCTCCTTTTCTGTCCAGAAAACCCTGAAACTCCCGATCAAAAGCCGTCTGGGCCGACGGTAGTACCAGCAGGGAATTAGCCTGCTGCGCGTCCTCGGCGCCGGCGCCGGAACAGAGCATAAACATACACAAAAGCGCGCCCGCTGCGCCGCCGGCTCCCCTTTTCATGATATCTCCGTCATGCTGATATTGTAAACATCCGTGTTTGCGGATTTGTTTCGCCTGAAAGTTGCAATTGCAACTTTCCGCCCGCACAGCGGGCGCCCTTCGGGAGGCATACACCTCGTCAAGCCTGGCGCGCATAACGCTGGGCCCTCCTCCCGTCCGCCTAAGGCAGACGGGGAATCTTGCGAGATTCAGGTTAACGCTTTTGATACAATTTAGGAATGGACAGGAACATAGCGGTCTCCCAGGAATGCGTTGAGCCGGAACTATTAAGCCCCGGCGGCGCCCCACCCTGGCATGAGGAGGCTCACACCGCGCCTGCCCTTGAAAAACCCGGCCTGTTAAGCCGCCTCAGGATGCTCCTGGTTTCATTGCTGGCGCTGCTCGGCTTCGGCCTTTTCTTCGCCGGCGCCATACTGACATCCACCATTATCGGAGCCATCATCGGCATACCGCTCCTGATCGCCGGCGCGGTGGTATTCTTCCTTGTTTTCCTCCTCACCTTCGGCTCCAAAAACACCGTAGTCTTCCGCCGCTTTTAAACGAATAAACCAAAACGTACCCGTTGCCCCCAAAACGGAAGATGATTGGTATTATACCGCACGATGGGAGATTTCAATCACCAGCAAACCTGCCGTTTCCTTAAAAGAGCAACACTGTCTTATAGGCCGGCGCGACGGCGACGGACTATTTCACCTTTATTATCATGCCGGCCGAGTGGGCCGCGAATTCGGGGGCGTACATCGACTGCATAACCGCCGCGCCCAAACGGAAAGTTCCGGGCGTGGTAGGGCGCAGCCTGTACTTCAGGACGTACTCCCCGTGCGGCAGCCACTCAACGAAGAAGTTCGTCAGCGAATCCCTCGGCTCCTCGTAGCGGCCCAGTTGCTCCCACTTCCAGCCGCTGGTCAGCTCCTCAGCCTCGAAGCCAGCCGCCTTCGGGTCCTTGATGTGGACATACTCGAACTGGCTGCGCGTGGCCACCGTAAGGTGCACCTCCAACTGGTCCCCGACCGCCACCGTATCCCCGGAGGCCAGCGGTTTGAGTGTATAGGTATCCCCCTCCTTCTCGCGCAGGAAGTACTGGCGCGAGACGTTCATCATCCCGGCAGGCGATTCCTCCGCCGGTTTCTCCGTAGTATATATGCCGGTGAAGGAGGCGAAAGCAAGCCCCGGGCCCTTCTTGGATATTTTGGGCGACAGGTCACTCGCCTTTATCTCGGCGCCGTACTTGGACCAGCGCAGCGGCTTGGCCACCCAGTCGAATGGCTTCAGCTCCAGGTCCTCCGAAGTTTTTCCCCACCGCAGAGCGTAGTTATCCCCCTTATCGAGCGCCCCCTTGGATTTCATGACGTCCAGCAGCGAATAGATAGCCGCCGCAGAAGCCTTTGTGGATTTCCATTCGTTAGCCTTGCGGTTGAAAAGCAGCCAGCGCACCATGCCGGCTATCTTCGGGTCCTTCGGCCGCACGGCGAGCAGCGTGCGCAGTATGAATGCGTGCTTCTCCACCGTGTCGTTATACCACAGCCAGGAGATCTTCTCCGGAGTCCAGTATACACCGGCTATGTCGTCGGAGCGGGCCCCGTCCATGGCCCGGTCAAGGTAAGCCCCGGCTTTGACTTTCTCGCCCAGCCGCAGGTAGACATAGGCCGCGTAAGCCTTGCCGAAGGCTGTCATGGCGTTGGAATGCTTGTCCGCGTAATCCACCCAGGCCTTGGCATAAGTAAGCGCGGTCTGGCTTTCCGGCCAGGAGGCGGGGAAGGATGTCACCACGTAAGCCGCGTACAGCACCAGCGAGGTCTGTTCCTCTTCGGCTTTCATGTGCGACGGTATTTCCGAAAGGACATAGGCCAGAGCTTTTTTAGCGACATCCTGCGGTATGTCCACTCCATAACGGGATGCCTCGGCGAAACCTTCCAGCGCGTACAGGGTCATGTACAGGCTGGAATGACCTCCGGGGAACCAGGGGAAGGAACCGTCGGAATTCTGGTAGGACTTCATTTTCCCGATAGCGTCGTCCCTCTCCTCCGCCACCACCTTCGGGTCCAGCATATCGATCACGGGCAGGGAGGTCTCGCGCCCTTTCGACTCCATTTCCCAGGGCGTTTCCATAAGGCTCATCAGCCGCACGGGATTATCCCGCTCCCAGGAAGGGGTAAGCGTGCTCCGCCTGGGGATCTTCGCGACCGAAGCCCGGAGTTCCGGATACTTCCGGTAGAAGCTGTTGGTTATCGCCAGCGGCACGTAGCGGTTAAGCAGCTGTTCCGTGCATTCGTAGGGGTAATGCACCAGGAACGGCAGGCTGTTGAGCACCGTAAGTATCAGCTGCGGCTGTATCTCGAGGTGCAAAGCCTCCATCTCGCGGCTGCTGTCGGGCTTCTGCAGTTCAGGCAGGCTGAAGGTCCTGGAGGAGTCTCCGTCGAGAGCCGCCACCTCCGAAGCTACCAGCCGCTCGCGCGAGGGCAGCACCGGCAGGTCGTTCTCCTGAGCGTCGGCCAGCTGCCCGGCACGCGCCACGGCTCTCACCTTGTACGCGGCCGTGCCCCTCGGGGCTGCGATGTCCCAGTAGAGCGCCGCGGTACCCTTCCCCTTTACGGTGAAAGGCCGGGAAAGTTCCTGTATACCGAAACTGTCGTGGGCGTCGCGGCCGTCCAGCGTAAGCGCCAGCTCCACCGAGCCGGAGAGTTCACCATCCGTGTCGTTCGTCACCACGGCGGTAAGGCGGGAAACGTCCCCCTCGCGGAAGAACCGCGGTATATCGAGACGCACCATCAGGTCTTTTTTTGTGAGCGTTTCCGCGCTTACGGAACCGCGCCTGGCGTCCCGGGTAAGCAGGTAAGAGGAGATCTTCCATGCCGTAAGGCGCTCGGGTATAGTGAACGAGAAAGCACCTTTCCCCTGCCTTACCTTAAGCTGGGGATTGTAATAGGCGGTCTCCGAGAAATCCGTGCGCGCCTTTACATCCGGCTGCGCGGATTCGGCGGGGGCCCTGGTCGATTTCTCTTTTTTTTCCTCCATGCGCCCTGCGCCGCCGGGCGCCGCCGCCATCTCTGACATCACGGGCATGGCGCCGGCCGCGTTCTGCATCATGCCGTCGGAGCCAAAATCAAGGCTCTTGGCGCCGAAGCCGCTGCGGCGGGGATAAAGCCCCGAGGAATTTATCCTCAGCGACGCCATATGTTCCTCGGCGGTCCCATTCCGGAAGGCGTTCAGCATGCGCTGTATCACCCCGGTCTTTATCCGGAGCTCCGCGGAGCGGGGAGTGAACAGGGAACCGTATCCCTCCTCCGACGAGGGCCGCCGGGGATACAGCATTTCACCCCAGAAGCCGGCGTCCTTTCCGTAATATTCAAGCGAACGGTCGAATACCTTTACCATCGCCTCCCCGGAAACGGGGCGTCCGGCCAGGTCCTTTGCCTTCAGCAGCCAGGAAACTTTCTGCCCCGGAGCCAGCACCTTCGCGTAATCCAGCGACAGCGAAATATTCTTGTCCTTCAGCGGAACTTTGGCCTCGGCCATGGCGGAATAGACTTTAAAACCGCCAGCGCCGAACCAGCGTAAGCCGAAGCCGCCGCGGTGTTCCCGCGCCACCTTTATATCCAGCAGTGAAAGGCCGCCCTCCTTCATCATACCGCGGGAGAGCACAAAGCTGCCTCCGGTCACCTCGAAATACTTGGCGCCCTTGAGGGCTGCCGCGCCCACCAGGACGCGGGCCGTCTCGCCGGCCTGGTAAGAGGCCCGCTCGAACAGCGCCACCGGCGGCAGGTTGAGCGCGCCGTTACCGCCCGGAACGGCCGAAGCCGAAACCAGGACCAGCTCGGACTCGCTCTCCCCTCCCCACGGGTCCTTGGCCTTGAGGCGCAGACGGTAAACCCCGGGAGGCAGTTCGCCGAGCTTTATCAGGGCCGGGGCCTCCTTCGAGAATTCGACCCGGCCGCTGCCCGCTTTCGCGCCGTCCGGAACCTTGCTGAAAGCCTGTTCCAGCGAAGGGTTGCGCCCGAAAGAGCCCCATTGGCCGCTTCCGGTATCGTCCGCCGGAGCTTTTTCGATGCGGCAGATCGAATACTCGGCGGAGCCCGCCTGAGGCACTTCGTTGAGATCCATCAGCCGGGCCTTCAGAACGGCGGGCTTTTCCGGAGTGAAGAAGCCGGCCTCCGGCGTAATGTCGAACATGTAAGCTTTTGAACCGGCCTTGTAGGCGCGGCTGTCGGTTATGGTGCGGCCGCCTGCATCCCTGGCCTCGGCTTCCACCATGTACGAGGAAGGGTATTGCGCGTAATCGGCGCTTTCCGCCTGCGGAGTAAAAACGAAAGAGAAACGCCCGTCGTCGCCGGTTTTTGTTTCGCCCGAGGCGACTTCCGCCGAGCCGGAGGCGCCGTAGAACCAGCTCCAGTACCAGCAGTACCACGGCACATAGCGCGAACGCGTGACGCGGTATTTGACGGCCGCGCCGGGCACCGGCGAACCGAAATAATACTTGACCGCTCCGGAGATCTTCGCTTCTTGTCCGTAGCGGCAGGGTTTGCCTGCCTCGTCCAGCTTCACTTCGAACTCGGGCCGCTTATATTCCTCCACGCCGAAACTGGCGCTGCCGCTGAAATCGCGGCCGTATTCCGCAATTTCAGCCGTTACGCTGTACTGCCCCAGAAGGCGGCCTGAAGGCACGGTGAAAGAGCCCGCCGTGCTGCCAAGGCCCGTAACCGGCAGGGTCTTAGAATACAACTCCTGCGAATTGGCGTCGCGCGCCGTTATTTTAAGGCTGGAGGCTCCGTCGTAGGCCCTGTATCCGCGCGGTTCGCGCAGCAGGACGGTGGCCTTGAATTTAACTTCCTGTCCAGGCCTGTAAACCGGCCTGTCGGTCTCCACGAAAACGTTTACCGGCGGGGGCACGGATAGCCCGGCGGAACCGTTGCCGCTCCAGTAGGCGTAGGCGCCGCCGCTCGTGAGCAGCGGGTCCAGTGAAAAATATTCATTCGAGGGATAGGTGACGGAAAAAGCCGACCTGAACGAAGCTTCGCCGTCGGGACCGGTCTTAAGCGAGGTCTGCACCCACCTGCCGTAATACCTGTTGTAGAATGCGTCTATGTCCGCGCCGGGCAGCGGCTGGCCGGTCAGGGCGTTGACGGCGTAAAGGCGGAATATATCGCCTTCGGCCTGGCGCGAGGGGTTGGCGGGGTCGTAAAGCAGATCCTCGGGATCACCGCTTATCCCCGGGGTGCCGAGCAGGAAAATATCCGTAATGTTGAGCGTTACACCCTTTATCAGCGAGGAGCCGTCCTCAAAACCGCTGTCGCCGGAGGCCACTACCAGGTACATGCCTTTTTTAAAGGCAGGCGCTTTTATCTCCTGCTCCGCATACGCGTAAGGCGCGGGGTAGTTTATATTCGACTGCCATTCCAGGTCGGCCTTTTTATTCAGAAAATACCGGACCGCTTCCTCGCGGGTGTATTTCAACCGGCCCCAGCCATCTTCATCTTTCCCAATGCCGGCCAGTTCCCGCGGCGAAGTCCGGTAGGCCCTGAAGTACACAGCTGGGAGGTTGCGAGCGCTGACCTTAAGCGCTCCTTTCCCGGGAGGAGGCGCGAAGGAGGCGTTAAGTTCGAGTCTCGGCATTTCTATTTCAGCCCGCAACTGGGAACAGCGGTTGGCCGGGTTGGAGCCGGAGGCCTCGCCTTCGGCTTTTTTGCAAGCCTCGACGGCGCCCTTAAAATCCTGTTTTTCTTCAAGCATCGCGGCCGCGTGGTAGCCGGCCCAGGCCCTGGCTAACGGCGCCTTGAAGGAGGACGACCAGTTTTTAAGCACGGCCAGGCCCATGGCGCCGAGAGTTTCGGGATCGGCGGAAGAAACACGGTCGCCGTGTTCGAAAGGTATCAGCAGGCGCTGAAGCCGCCAGTATTCGCGGACAAAATCCCTGTTCTCGGAGCCCGCCGCGGCCGCGTCCTCCAGTATAGCCGCGGCTTTTACGGCCGCCGCGGCCGAAGGCGAGTAGTCCGCTTTATATACCGGGACCGCGAAAGTCTTTGCCTCCGGCAGAGGCGCGCCGGCCTGCGCCTCCGACAGAAGGTATTCGCTCCAGCGCAGCACTATAAAATCCCACAGGGTGGGCGTATAGGCGAGTTGGGCGCCTTTCACATCCACGAAATAATCCTGGCTCTCCAGGCGGTAATTCAGCAGTTCCTGCCTTAGGCTCCACAGTGAATCGTAGTCAGCCTCTATGCGGCGGCGCCACTGCGCGGATGTAAGCTTGGTTACGTCCGATACGCCCTTCTGCTCGTCGGAAGGGAGCGAATAGCCGTACTGGGTTAGGAAAAGCCGGCCCATCTCGGCCCTGAGCAGCAGGAACCTTCCCTGCCAGAGGCGGTCCGGGGGAAGTTTCATATCGGCAAGACGCTGCGCCGCCTCGCCGTAACGGAAAAGCAGCCCCTCGCACTCGGCCGCGCGGTAAAGCGCCTTAAGGCCCTCGTCGCCCGGAGCTTTTACGGATTTGGCGTAGGCGTCGAGGGCTTCCTGGTAAAGCCCTTTTGAAAAAAGCTGGTCAGCGGCGCTCATATTACCAACGCCCCCCGCGAAGCGCGGCGACAGCAGCAGTATAAACAGCGGCAGTATGCGAGACAGTAATTTCATTTCCCCCCCTGGTTAACCTTTCGTTCCTGGAACTAAATTTAAAATCCTGCATAATATTTTAACGGAGCCGGGTCAGAAATCTCCCAGGAGCACCTGCTCCAGCTCCAGCTCCACTCCGGTCGCGGCCTTTACCCTGGAACGCACCTCGCAGATCAGGGCGAAAATATCCGCCGCGGAGGCCCCGCCCGAATTTACGATAAACCCCGCGTGCTTCGCGGAGACCTCGGCCCCGCCTATCCTGAGGCCCTTGAGCCCCGAGGCGTCTATAAGGCGCGAGGCGTAGTCTCCGGGCGGGCGCTTAAAAACACTGCCGGCGGAAGGGCAGTTAAGCGGCTGCTTAGCCGCGCGGGCGGACAGGACGCGGGAGCGTTCCTCGAGCAGCGCCGCGCTGTCCCCGGCCCCGAACTTGAATTTCGCCGACAATATGATAAGCCCGCTGAGACCGGCAACACTGCGGTAGCCGTAGGCAATGCTTTTTTTCTCAAGCGATACCACGCGCCCCGAGGCGTCCAAAGCTTCCACGGAAACCAGGCGGTCGAATGTTTCCTGTCCGAAGGCTCCGGCGTTCATGCGAACAGCGCCTCCCACGGAGCCGGGTATGCCCGAGGTCCTCTCAAAGCCTGCTAAACCCCTCTCCGCCGAGAGGCGCACGACATCGTCCCAAAGCGCCCCCGCCTGCGCCACCGCCGTATCCCCGCTAAAGTCCATGCCGGACAGACGCTCGGTCAGGGCGGTCACACCGCGCAACCCGTTATCGCTCACCAGAATATTGGAACCGCGGCCAAGCACCGTCAGCGGCACACCCCTGGAACGGCACCAGGCGGACAGCCAGACCATTTCGTCCGCGCTGCCCGGCTTTACCACTACCTCGGCCCTGCCGCCGGCGCGGTACGTGGTGAAGCCGGAAGCGGGTTCATTGAAAACGCAGTAGGCGCCGAATTTTTCCCTGATCAGCGGGTAATCAGACATATTTCCTTATCAGCCGGGAAAAGCGGGATGTTTCCTTTATTCCCACCAGGTATACCCCGGCGAGTATCAGCACGCCGCCGGCAAAGACCGAGGCGGCGGCTTTCTCCCCGAGAAAAAGATAGGCCGAAAGCAGGGTGGAGAAAGGCTCAAGGTAAATAAAATATGAAGACCTGACCGGGCCCAGGCCCTCCACGGAATTGTTCCAGAAAAGGTATGCCAGCGCGGAGGAGACCACGCACAGGTAGGCCAGGCTTGCCCAGGCCCGCGGCGTCAGCGCCGCGAATTCGGCGGGTCCGCCCGCAGTCAGCCAAAACGGCAACAGGGTGGCCAGGGCCACTATCATGGTCGCCGTAGTCACTTTGGCGGGGTGCCAGGAGGTAAGCCATTTTTTGGTAAGTATCACGTATACGGCCCAGGCGACGCAGGTGCTCAGGAAGAGCGTATCCCCGCGGGTGGACGGCAGCGAGAGGGCGCCCGCCTTGGAGAAAACGACCAGCATCGTGCCGGCGCAGCCCAGCAGGAAAGCGGCGATCTTGAAAGGGCCGATCTTCTCACCGAGGGCGGCCATCAGCCCCGCCACGAGTATCGGCGTGGAAGCTATAAGCCAGCCGGCGTGGGAAGCCTCCGTGTATTTCAGGGCGGAAGCCTGCATATATTGCTGAGCGGAAACGCCCAATACTGACAGGACGAGGAGCTTCCACAGGCATGAAAACTTAAAATCCGAGGCCTTAAGCCTGGAGCCGCTGAGTATTATGAGGAGCAGCGCTCCTACCAGCGCGCGGAAGGAGACTATCGAGAGCGGGGAGAGTTCCGTCACCAGGTGTTTGGTGAAAGGATAGGCCGCGCCCCAGGCCACGGTGGCGAACACCACCTGGAAGTAAAGCCGGTTAGTTGTTTTCGGTAGGGGCATAGGTAGCAGTCGCAGATCACACGAACTAAACCTACCGGCAGACCGGCAAGTGCGCGGGTCCTGCCGGCGGCCCGGAACGCGAAACCGGCGTCGGCCACACCGTGGCCGCACCTCCGGCTCTGTCGGATTTCGCTCCGCGAAACCGCCACGGTGTCCGTGGCAAAAGCGGGAAGCGAAGTCCACTCCGGCAGGGTTTCGCTTATCCAGTTCCGCCGTCACCCGCTCCTACTATTTGCCTGCGCAGTAAAACCACAAACCACATCTAAAAAGCCCGAATAAAAAACCCAGGAACAGAACAACACCCGGCTTTAGGCCGCGGGGGCCCCTACTTAGACAGGACTTTTTTTATGCGCCTGAAAGCCCAGTCTATTTCTTTCTTCGTGATGACGAGCGGCGGGGCGAAGCGTATGACGTGGTCATGCGTTTCCTTCGCCAGCAGGCCCAGCGCCATCAGCTGCTCGCAGTAGGGGCGGGCGGCCGTATCCAGCTCCACGCCTATCAGCAGGCCTTTGCCGCGGACTTCTTTTATATGCGGGCCCTTTATAGAGCGGAGCTTCTCCATAAAATAGGCGCCGGTCTCATAAGACTTCTCGACCAGTTTTTCATCGTCTATCACGCGCAGCGCCTCGCGCGAGACCGCGCAGGCCAGCGGGTTGCCGCCGAAAGTGCTGCCATGGTCTCCGGGGCTGAACACACCCAGCACGGCCCGGGAAGCCGCGACCGCGGACATCGGCATGACGCCCCCGCCCAGGGCTTTCCCCATTATGAGCATGTCGGGTTTGACGGCTTCGTAATCGCAGGCGAATTTTTTGCCGGTCCGGCCGAAGCCGGTCTGTATCTCGTCCGCCACGAACAGGACATTGTTGGCCTTGCACAGTTCATAGGCCGCTTTCAGGTAACCCGCGGGCGGCACGATTATCCCCGCCTCGCCCTGTATGGGCTCCACTATAAAAGCCACGGTATTGGGATTGATAGCGGCCTTAAGTTCGTCTATATTTCCGTATGCGACCACATTGAACCCGGGCGTAAAGGGCCCGAAGCCGTCCTTATACTGCGGCTCGGTGGAGAACGAGATTATGGAGATGGTGCGCCCGTGGAAATTATTGGAAACCGCGATGATCTCCGCCTTCCCGTCCCCGACGCCCTTCACCTTGTAGCCCCACTTGCGCACGGCCTTAAGGGCGGTCTCCACGGCCTCGGCGCCGGTGTTCATGGGGAGCACCATCTCATAGCCCGTGAACTCGCAGAGTTCCTTGAAGAACGGCCCTATCTGGTCGTTATTAAAAGCGCGCGAGGTAAGCGTGACCTTTTTAGCCTGGGCCGCGAGCGCCTTAAGTACCCGGGGATGCCTGTGGCCGTGGTTCAGCGCCGAATAAGCGCTGAGCATGTCCATATATCTGTTCCCGTCGGGATCTTTAACCCACACGCCTTTCGCGGCGGAGATGACTATAGGGAGGGGATGGTAGTTGTTGGCGCCGTAATGCCCGGCCATCTCCATAAGTTTCTGGCTTTCCGAATTTCCGGTCTGGTTGGTTTCCATGATGATCTCCTGGTTCGACTTGCAGGGTTCAATAACTTTTAAACCCTCTCAAAACTTCTCAAAATTTAGCCCCGGCTCCCATGGAGTAGGCGGCCTGTCCGTGCAGCATATTGTACGCCCCGTAGACATAGAGCAGCGGCATCGGGGAAAAGCGCAGGCCGAGCGTGTAGCGCGGCTTGGCGATGGTTCCGGACATGCCGTTAAAGCCGGGGACGTTCTTAACCTCGACCCGCGTGCGGTCTATGCCCACTCCCGCGTAGGGCTTTATCACCGGCAGGTCGAAAGAGGCCGCCGCGTTCAATGACATATGGCTGCCTTTGAAATAATCGTAGTTAATTACGTCGTAAAAAGCTGAAACGGAGACATCCGGTATGAATTTGGTGAGCGTCCCGCTCTTCAGCACCGAGTAGCGAAGGCCGCCGCCTATGATCGAAAAACCCGAATAACCCGTGCCGCGCAGCATGACATCGGTCCCGATAAGGGGAAGGGCGGCGCCGGCGTGCAGCACGGCCGCGCCGAAAGCGCCCACTCCCGCATCGCGCAGGATACGGTCCTCAATGGCAGGTTTGGCCTGTACCACTCCCGCCAAACCCGCCTCGAAACCCGGGAAACCGATAGAGCGGCCGGAATTGAAGTCGTTGCCCCCTATGAGGCCCCCCAGGTCCGCCGCGAAGGGCTTCAGATAGGCGGCCTGCACATTGTCCTTAAAATCCGAAAAAGGGCCGGCCTTTACCCCGGCCGCGAGCAGCGGCAGCGTACACAGCAAAAGAATAAATTTCCTCATTTATTGCTCCTTAAAACGGCCTTTTCCCGCCCTTGGTATTTTACAATAATATAGTATCAATGTGCGCGGGGCTGGTTCCGGGATCCTGGGGTTAGCACCCTTGGCTTACAGTCCCTCTCCTAAAACTTCCGGGCCCAAAACCCGATTTGCTATCATTGTAACATGTCTTTCCTGCCCGCAACCCCGGAAGAAGTGAAAAAACTCGGCTGGGACGCCGTGGACGTTGTGCTGGTCACCGGCGACGCCTATGTCGACCACCCCTCCTTCGCAATGGCGCTGGTGGGCCGCGTGCTGGAGGCGGAGGGCCTGCGCGTGGCCATACTCTCGCAGCCTCGCTGGGAAGACTGCGGGGACTTCAGGAAATTCGGCCGTCCGAGACTTTTCTTCGGCGTTTCAGCCGGGAACATGGACTCGATGATCATCAAGTACACCCACAACCGCAGGATCCGTTCCTCCGACGATTTTTCCCCCGGCGGCAGGCCGGGACTGCGGCCTGACCGGGCGACCATAATATATTCCCAGCGCGCCCGCGAGGCCTACCCCGGCGCCCCCGTGGTGATAGGCGGCATAGAGGCCTCAATGCGCCGCTTCGCGCATTACGACTACTGGTCCGACAAGGTGCGCCACAGCGTGCTGCTGGACTCCAAAGCCGACCTGCTGGTCTACGGCATGGGTGAGCGCCAGGTGCGGGAAATAGCCGCCAGGCTGAATTCGGGTGAAAAGATCTCCGAACTGCGCGACATACGCGGCACGGCCTACCCGCTGGGAGCTAAAGAAGCGGCGGAGCTCAGGATACCGGAAGCGATAGAACTGCCCTCCGCGGGGGAAGTAGCGGGAGACAGGTTGAAATTTTCGGCCGCCACCCGCATCATATACGAGGAGTCCAACCCCTACAACGCAAAAACCCTTATACAGAAAAGCGAGGGGAAAGCGGTGGTCCAGAATCCCCCCGCCCTGCCGCTGTCCACGGAAGAGATGGACCTTGTCTACGGCCTGCCTTTCACGAAACTGGCGCACCCGTCCTACGGGGAGCCCGTCCCGGCCCTGGAAACGATAAAAGACTCCATCGTCATACACCGGGGCTGCTTCGGCGGCTGCGCCTTCTGCTCGCTGACGCTTCACCAGGGGCGCTTCATACAGAGCCGCAGCCCCGACTCCGTAGAGCAGGAAGCGGCGGCACTCGTTAACTCGCCCCGCCACCCCGGGAACATCTCCGACCTCGGCGCCCCCTCCGCCAATATGTACGCCATGGGCTCGAAGAACGCGGGCGTCTGCAGGGCCTGCCGCAAGACCTCCTGCCTGTACCCGGTCATCTGCCCGAACCTTAACACCGACCACGCGCCCCTCCTGGCCCTGATGCGCCGTGTGCGGGCCCTGAAGGGCCTTAAGAAGGCCTTCGTGGCCAGCGGCATCAGGATGGACCTGGCGCTGGAATGCGGCGAGTACATTTCCGAAATAGCCCGCTTCCATACCGGCGGCCAGCTGAAAGTGGCACCGGAACACATTTCACCGAAAGTGCTCTCGGTGATGAAGAAGCCCTCCGTAGAGGTGTTTAAAAAGTTTTCGGAAATATTCCTGGCGGAATCGCGGAAGGCCGGAAAAGAGCAGTACCTGGTCCTCTATTTCATTTCGGCTCACCCCGGCTCCACTCTGGAGGACATGGCGGAACTGGCCATCTTCCTGAAAGAGCGACGCATAAGGCCGCAGCAGATCAACGATTTCCTGCCCGCGCCGATGGAACTTGCGACCTCCATCTATTTTACCGGCCTGGACCCTTTCACCCTGGAACCGGTCTATGTCCCCAAAAAGGAAACGGAGCGGCGCATGCAGCGCGCGCTCCTGCAGTATTACAAGCCGGAAAACAAACCGCTGATAATAAAGGCCCTCAGGGAGATCAACCGCCCTGACCTTCTAAAAAAACTTCTCTCTTAAACCTTGCCGACCTCCGCGGAGAACGGTTTTCCCGCTCCGCAACCGGCCGTTTACCGCTCCAGGTGGTGCTTCTTTATAAATTCCAGTATCTCGAGGCCGTAAAGGGACGCTTTTTCGGCGCCAAGGCCGCGCACGTCCTGCAAGTCCGCCATCGTACGCGGAGGCGTGAAGGCCACGCGCTCCAGCACGTCGTTGCCCATTATGGCCTCGGGCAGCATGTTGCGGCGGATGGCGGTTTCCTTGCGCCACAACTTCAGGCACTTGAAGCGGTTCTTTATGGTTTCAAAATAGATGCGCTTTTCGTGCGAGATCTCGCGCCTGGGCACCTGGTATTCCGGCGCTTTAAGCCCCCTCTGCAGGGCCTCGCGTATCCAGCCGCCGTGGTTCGCCAGCACATACCCGCTGACGCCCTTGAATATCGACAGATTATTCAGCCCCTCCCTGGGCGCAACGGAGAGGCGGAGCATCAGGTCCTCGCTTATGACCTTGAACGGAGGGCTATTGCGCTTTATAGCGGCGACTTCGCGGGCCAGGTAAAGTTCGCGGAGCACGGCCAGGCCCCGACCGTTCAGCTGCCGCGCGCCTCTCAGCGTCAAAAACCCGCTCTCGTCGAAGCGCATGGGCTGGGGTTCTATCTTGCAGATCTGCGCGAACTGGCCCATCGCCTCCTCAAGCCGGCCTTTTTGTTCAAGTTCTTCGAACAGCAGGTCGCGCAGTTTCTTAAGGTGTATGGTGTCCGAGCTCGCGTAGTCGAGCATCTCCTTGGTGAGCGGACGCCTGCCCCAGTCGGCTTTTTGGAACTTTTTATTCATTTCCAGCTTGAAGAAATGCTTGACCATGTTGTCGAGGCCGCACTTAATTATCCCCAGGTACTTGGCCGCGACCATCACGTCGAAAATATTGGCGTAAGAGCCGCCCACCGCGGCCTTCAGGACCCTTATATCGGAATCGGCGGAATGGAAGATCTTTTCCACGGCCGGGTCGGCGAAAACGGGGAGCAGCGGCTTTATATCCACGGCCAGGGTGTCCACTACGGCGTTAATATGCTCGCTGGAAAGCTGCATAAGGCAGAGTTTTTCCCGGTGGGCGTAGAGGCTGTTCGATTCGGTGTCTATGGCGATATATTTGTGCTTGGCGAGTTTTGAGGCAAGCTCGTTAAATTCTTCCTGGGTATCTACAAAGGAATAGCTCATGTAAAATATAATAACATATAGCCGGTACGAGATTTAAGATTCAAGATTCAAGATT
>CAISZM010000037.1 GCA_903889965.1 uncultured Elusimicrobia bacterium | reverse complement strand
CGGTTTAGATATCACCGGTTCGAGTCACGAATAAACCGCATAGCGGTTTTTCGCGACCCCGGCTCGGCAATTTCACTGCACATAAAATTGCCTCCGCCCTTGCGGACCGCACGCGAAGCATGATTATGCTTCGCTCTGGTGGCGGTCCTCACCTGGTGGGCGCACCAGTTTTCCTAAGGTCGTCGGGATCGACCTTTCATATGGCCGAAAATAAAGAAACAAAAAAAACCGACAAAAAGACCGGGCGCTACGTCTATGACGCCAGACTCGGGAAAGTGGTAAAGATATCGGACGATATCCCCGGGCTTAAAAAAGGCGGCCGCACCGAAAGCGGGACCTGCCCCATGAACGGGGGCGGACACTCCTGCGGCGGCGGCTGCGGCTGCGGCGGCTGACCGGTCCCTATCCCTGCGTAGAGGGCATCCCCGGCCCCGGGCCCCCCGCTTTACAACGCTTCGCCTTCCTCCGCTTAACTATTTTCTCCCATGAATAAACTGGAAAGAGACATCTTCTCGGCCCATGACAAGGGCGTGCTTTCCGCGCTCCGCTCCTCGACCGTCGCCATAGCCGGGGCGGGCGGCCTTGGCAGCAATATAGCCGTTTCCCTGGCCCGCGCCGGAGTAGGCCGCCTGATAATAGCCGATTTCGACAAGATCGAACCGTCCAATCTCAACCGCCAGCAGTACACCGTGAAGCAAATAGGCCTGCGCAAGGTAAAAGCCCTCCGGGCCCTCCTTAAGCAGATCGCGCCGTTCACAAAGGTTAAAGCCTGGGACGAAAAGGTAAAGCCTAAGAATATTGAAATGTTATTCGGTGAAGCCGACATACTCATGGAAGCCTTCGACAAAGCGGAAGAAAAGAGCATGCTTATAAACGGCTGGCTGCGGCTGCATCCCGACAGACCGATCATAGCGGCCTCGGGCCTTGCCGGCTATGGCGGGAACTCCAGGCTTCGCACGCAGAGGATAGGCAACCTCCACATCTGCGGAGACGGCGAGAGCGTCTGCCCCCCCGGTATAAGCCCCATGGCCCCGCGTGTGGCCCTGGTAGCCAATATGCAGGCGAATTTGGCAGTAGAACTCCTGGTAAGATCAAAAAAGGCCGCGGATAGGTAGTTCCGTCCGGACCGGGCACTAAGCGTGAAAAAAGGCCGGAGGTTTTCTCTCCGGCCTTTTTTATTTATTGGGAATAAGAACCGCAACCGTGAAGCCTAATCTTCCAGGCCGGTCAAGTTGAGCGCGATCCCCCTCGATTTCAGCAGCGTGACGAAAGCCGGTTTATCTATGGCCTTAACATAGGCATCCTCCGGCGCCACCACCCTGTCCATCACGTACTTAAAAAGCACGTCGTTCAGCATCGTCATCCCCTGTTTCTTCCCGGTCTGCATCACGGAAGGGATCTGGTATATCTTGCTTTCGCGTATCAGGTTGGATACAGCGCTGTTGACAAACAGGACCTCCATGGCCGCCACGCGCCCTCCGCCGATCTTTTTGCACAGCGTCTGGGAAATTATGCCTTTCAGCGAAGTGGAAAGCATGGTCCTTATCTGCGATTGCCTGTCGGCCGGGAACTGGTCTATTATCCGGTCCACCGTGGACGCCGCCGTGGTGGTATGAAGGGTTCCGAAGACCAGGTGCCCCGTCTCCGCGGTCTCTATGGCGATCGAGATGGTTTCAAGATCGCGCATCTCACCCACCAGCACGATATCCGGGTCTTCGCGCAGGGCCGCGCGCAGGGCCTGGGAGAACGACTTAGTATGCACGTGCACCTCGCGCTGGTTTATGAGGCAGCTCTTCTTCTGGTGCACGAACTCTATGGGGTCCTCTATGGTTATAATATGGCCCTTGCGGTGGCGATTTATAAAATCCACCAGGGCGCAGAGCGTGGTAGACTTGCCGGAACCGGTCGGGCCGGTCACCAGGACCAGGCCTTTGGAAAGATAGCAGAGGTCCATTATTTCTTTTGAAAGGTTCAGCTTCTCGGCCGTCACTATCTCTATCGGCACCTGGCGGAAAACCGCCCCCATACCGAATCTGTCCATAAAAACGTTGACGCGGAAACGCGCCAGGCCCGCTATTTCATAGGCGAAGTCCGTGTCGTTGATCTCCCTGAACTGCACCGCGTTATGGGTCTGCATGATGGCGTCCAGAAGAGCGCTCATCCGGTCCTGCTTTATCACGGAGTGGTCGGAAAGTTCCACCATATCCCCGTTTATGCGCACCATCGGCCGGTGGCAGGAGGTCAGGTGCAGGTCGGAAGCTCCCATTTTGGCCATCCTGCGCAGCAGGGTGTTTATCTCCGGCTCGGCTTCCCGGACGGCTGGCGCCGCGCAAACGGCGGCGTCGGTGCGGCGGGAGCCCAGTGAAATTGTCGCGGTCAGCTGGTCCCCGTCGGCCGCACAGGCCACGACAACGCTTTTGACCGCGCCCGCATATTCGAATTTTGCCGCTTTGCGCTGCGCTATCAGGTCGCGGCTGTCGGCGGGCGCTATTTCCTGAACCAGGGACGTTATCTGCGCGCTGGAAAGCTGCTGGGCCATCATAGGCGCGGCCCCGGCCTCCCCTTTCAGGACAGGTGCCTTGCCGGATTCCAGGATTATCTCCTGGCCCGTCTGCATTTTCTCTATGAATTTATCGAGCTGCGCCATTGTCGCCCCCCGGGAAAGCTTTTGTCTTGGTAGAATGTATCATATTTTTAAGCGCCGGGGCCGGGCCTTTTCCCGCGGTTTAACGGCTTCCCGCGGGAGTCGGCCGCCGCAGTATCTCCACCCAGGAAGCCGCCGCTGTCACCGTTATCGCGCATGCCAGCGCCAGCATTATCACTGTCAGCGCCACGTCTACGTAGCCCTGCATGTCGCCGCGGGGCAGGTAGTTGCCGAAAATATTCATCACTCCGGCAGTGGCCGTGGTGACGAGCATGAACACGAAAGGAACGAACGTGACCAGCCCGTAGACCGGCCTGCCCCGCTTCATTATGAACGTAGTGCCGATGGCCAGCGCTATGGCCGAAAGAAGCTGGTTGGCCACGCCGAACATCGGCCAGATGGTGGTAATGTTCCCGGCCAGCAGCATCCCCCCCCATGTCGCGCAGACCAGCGCGCTGGTAAAGAAGACCCCGGGCCACCAGTCGGTCCTGGCGAAAGGCTTGTAGAAGCTGCCCAGGACTTCCTGCGTCAGGTAGCGCGCCACCCGGGTGCCGGCGTCTATCGTCGTAAGGATGAACAGCGCCTCGAACATTATCGCGAAATGGTACCAGTAGGAGAGCAGGTGCTTGAGACCCGGGATGGACGCGAAGATCTGCGCCATACCTACCGCCAGCGACACCGCCCCACCGGCCCTGCCCTCCAGGTGTTCCCCCACCGCGGCGGCCATGGCGGGCAGGTTTGTAACGCTGAGGCCGAGTTTATGGAAGATCTCCGGCGATACGTTGATCGCGAAGTAATCGCCGGGCAGCAGCACGCAAGCCGCCACCAGAGCCATCAGCGAAACGAAACCTTCGGTCAGCATGGCCCCGTAGGCTATCATCCTTATGTCTTTCTCGCTGGCTATCATCTTCGGAGTTGTGCCGGAACCTATCAGGGAGTGGAAACCGGAGATGGCGCCGCAGGCGATGGTTATGCAGACGTAAGGCCACACTTTGCCGGGCACGATGGGCCCCCCGCCGTTCACGAAACTGGTGAATGCCGGCGCCGACAGGTCGGGCCGCACCCAGACTATGCCCAGGAAAAGCAGCGCCACCGTGCCTATTTTCATATAAGAACTCAAATAGTCGCGCGGGGTGAGCAGCAGCCACACGGGCAATACCGAGGCCATCATGCCGTAAACAGCCAGTATTATTGAAAGATTTCTGCGGGAGAAGAGAAAATAATGCGCCCACCTGCTGCCGGCAAGCGGTTCGCCCAGCACTATGCACAGCACCACCAGCGTGACGCCTATCACGGTGCCTTCGGTTATCTTCCCGGGGCGCAGCTTGTTCATGTAAAGACCTACGAAGATGGCTATCGGGATGGTCATCGCTATCGAGAACGTTCCCCAGGCGCTTTCGGCCAGCGCGTTGACCACCACCATGGCCAGGCCCGCCAGGGCGGTTATAATAATGAACAGCACCGCGGTCCCGGTGACACCGCCCGTTACCCGGCCTATTTCGCGTTTCGCGATCTCGGTCAGCGACATGCCTTCGTAGCGAACCGAGGCGAAGAGTATCACCATGTCGTGCACTCCGCCGGCCAGCACGCTGCCTATCAGTATCCACAGGAACCCCGGCATGTAGCCGAACTGCGCCGCCAGCACCGGCCCCACAAGAGGCCCGGCACCGGCTATAGCCGCGAAGTGATGTCCGAACAAAACCCAGCGGTTAGTGGGTTTGTAGTCGTAACCGTTCTCGTGCGTGTATGCCGGGGTGGGCCGGTCCTTGTCGAAAACGAGGACCTTGGCTATGATGAAGCCGGCGTAATAGCGGTAGGCCAGGGAGTAAACCAGCAGGGCGATGATAAGCAGTGGAAGAGCGTTCATGTTGGTCGGGCTGCATCCGGTGCGGGCACGGATATTTCGGACGGTTGTTCAATTCGGCGGTCTTTCAGAGCCTTACCGTCACACAAATATTCTACACAATAACGCATGTTTCGTAATATGGCTCTTCGGTGTTTGCGGGACAGCGGTCCCGCCGCCGGTTTACGCGCGCGACAGCTGAGTTGACCGGATGTTCAAGAGGTACTCCGCCAGGCTCTTGTGGCGGGCCAGAGAGGCCTTGCCGGTTTTCTGGTAAACATAGAAATGATCCTCCAGCAGTTTAAGCTGCGGGAAGACATTGACCAGGGTTTTAGCCCTTAATTCCTTAAGAACGCAATACTTAGGCACAAAGCCAACCCCGATAGACTCCATGGCCGCGTTCACTATGCCGCGTATGTGGTTCATCTCTGTCACGTCCCTGAACTCCGGCCTGTCCCCGGCCGGAAGGGCGTTCAGGAAGTTGCCCCACCAGCCGCCGGCCTTGTCCAGCGACAGCACCCGGCAACGGGCCAGGTCCGCGGGCGCCTTGATGCCGTTCTTCCTTACAAATTCAGCCGAGGCTATGACCGCGTACTCCTCGCGGAACAGCGTGCGACGCTCCAACCCCTCCGCGTGGTGCTCCCGGCAGTCTATGGCCATGTCGATCTCGTCGTTGACGAGCGGCTTCAGCAGCTCGTGGCTGAAATAGAAGTCCAGGTGTATGCCGGGATTCCCGGCCATGAAGCCCTTCAGGTACTTTACCAGCAAGGTGGTGCCGAACTCGACCGTGGAGCCGAGCCTTATAACGCCGAGCTCCTTGTTCTTGCTTTTCCCGATGGATTCTTCGGCCCTGTCCAGCTCATAGAAGACGGTCTCGCAGGCTTTATAAAGGATGCGGCCGGCCTCCGTCAGGGCGAGCTTCCCGCCGGCCTTCGAGAACAGGTCGTCGCCGGCCGTGCGCTGCAGTTTTTTAACCGAGTGGCTCACCGCGGACTGCGTGACATAAAGCTTGCGCGACGCCTCGGTATAATTAAGTGTCTGCGCCACTGTAAAGAAGGTGCGCAGCTGGTACAGGTCAAGTTTCATGCGGCATCTCCATTATTTATATTCATGTATGCCATGAATATTATGAATTATACTAATATATCGGCGTTTGCTAGCATTATTAAAGACGGCAAAGACACTGGAGGACAAATGAACGCCATTCTGCAGGTACCCAAACCGGTAAACGAAGAAATACTTAAATACGCCCCCGGCAGCCCCGAGCGCGCCGAATTGAAGGCCAAGCTTTCCGAACTGCGCGGACAGGTGATAGAAATACCCCTTATCATAGACGGCAAGGAAGTGCGCACGGGACGCACCGCCGACATACTGATCCCGCACGAAAACAAAAAGATCATAGGGCGCTTCCACAAGGCCGGCCCCAAAGAAGTTGAAATGGCGGTAAAGGCCGCGGCTAAGGCGCGCCTGGTCTGGGGCAAAATGCCCTGGCATGCCAGGGCCGCCGTTTTCCTCAAGGCCGGGGAACTGCTTGCGACCACCTGGCGCCAGACGCTTAACGCGGCCACGATGATTGGCCAGTCGAAGAATCCCTACCAGGCGGAGATCGACTCGGCCTGCGAATTGGCCGACTTCTACCGCTTCAACACCTTCTACGCCGAGCAGATCTACTCCCAGCAGCCCTCCTCCTCGCGCGGCGAATGGAACTACCTGGACTACAGGCCGCTTGAGGGTTTCGTGTTCGCCGTCACGCCCTTCAACTTCACCTCCATAGCCGGGAACCTCCCCACGGCTCCCGCCATAATGGGCAATACCGTTCTGTGGAAACCGGCCTCCACGGCGGTTTACTCCGGCTACCACCTCATGAAACTGTGGCAGGCGGCCGGCCTCCCGGATGGCGTCATAAATATGCTGCCCGGCTCCGGCGGAGAGGTCGGCAGCCCCGTCATAGACAGCCCTGACTTCATGGGCCTGCATTTCACCGGCTCCACGGCGGTATTCAACGGCATGTGGTCAAAAATAGCCGGGAACCTGCCCAAATACCGCGGCTACCCGCGCATCGTGGGCGAAACCGGGGGCAAGGATTTCATCTTCGCGCATGAATCCTGCGACGCGGCGGCCCTCCAAACCGCGATAGTGCGCGGCGCCTACGAATACCAGGGCCAGAAATGCTCGGCGGCCAGCCGCGCTTACATACCGCGCTCGGTCTGGAACAGGATAAAGGACCCCCTGGCGGCGCAGGTGCGCGGGCTAAAGATGGGCCCGGCCGAAGATTTCACGAACTTCGTAAACGCGGTTATAGACAAAGCGGCCTTCAACAATATAAAAGCCTACATTGACTTCGCGAAATCCGCTCCTGACGCGAAGATACTGGCAGGCGGCGGCTGCGACGACTCACAGGGTTACTTTATCGAACCCACGCTGATAGAAACAACGAACCCCGGATTCAAAACACTGACCGAGGAGATATTTGGCCCGGTCATGACCCTCTTCGTCTACGAAGACGGCAAGTTCGAGGAAACACTGCGGCTCTGCGACGCCACCTCGCCCTACGCTCTTACCGGGGCCGTCTTCGCCCAGGACAGGACGGCCGTGCTGAAGGCGGCCGACATGCTGGAGCACGCGGCGGGGAACTTCTACATAAACGACAAACCTACGGGCGCCGTGGTAGGGAAGCAGCCTTTCGGGGGCGCCAGGGCCTCCGGCACCAACGACAAGGCGGGTTCGCTCCTCAATATGATGCGCTGGACCTCTCCGCGCACCATAAAAGAGAACTTCGCGCCCCCGCACGACCACAAATACCCGTTCATGCTGGAGAAGTAGACGGCAGACGGAGCGCTCCGAAAAAACAAAAAACCCGGACCCCATGTCCGGTTTTTTTGTTTTTCACCCCTTCCTGACTTGCGCGTCAAGATTCCCGATATACGTAGTAACGGCAGGCCTGCAAGTGCGCGGGTCCCGCCGGCGGCTGACGCGGGCATACCCCTGAACACCCGTTGCGGAAAGGGGGCCCCGCTTCGGGGGGAAACCGACGCAAGGGTTTCCTCGGCCCGGGTGGGCAGGGGTATGCCCCGGACACCACCTACCTTTCAAATATGCGGCTCTAAACGCATGGGAAAAGCAGTTCTACCGTTGGTTTTAAAAGGCTATTGGCGCCCGGTGCTGCCGTAGCCGCCTTCGCCGCGCGTCGTCGCGTCCAGCGAGGCTACCCCGGTGAAGCTGACATACTCGACTTTATTAAAAACCATCTGGGCTATCTTCTCGCCCTTCTTTATCTCAAAAACATCCTTCCGGTCGTGGTTAATGATTATCACGCCCACCTCGCCGCGGTAGGGCGCGTCCACCGTGCCCGGCGTATTAAGGACGGTGATGCCGCGCTTCAGCGCCAGCCCGGATTTGGGCCGCACCTGCCCCTCGTAACCGCTGGGAATGGCCATCTTAAGCCCCGTGGGCACCAGCACGCGCTCTCCCGGCTTGACGGTAAAATTACCCGATGAGTACAGGTCCACCCCGGCGTCGCCTTCGTGCGCGTACTTCAGATCCGGCAGGGAAGGGTCCAGTTTCTGCACCTGCACGTTGATTTTTTTAATGGTCATCGTCGTCATTTTTATCCCCTGATCTCGGTTCCCGGCAAATACACGGCCGCGGCCTTCCTCATCTCTTCAAGCAGTTCCCCCGGCGTTTCCGGGAATTTCTCGAGCCGCGAATCCAGCAGGCCGTCCTTTCGCGGGACGAATTTCTGGATGAAATACCTGTGACCGGCGCCGCCGGTGGTCTCCAATATCAGTTTGGCCGTCTCGGCTATCTCCGCCGCCGTGAGGAAAGTTATATCCCCGCCGCCGCGCAGAACGGGCCCGGCTGTGGTGCGGAACTCGTAGCGCGGAAATCTGGCCACGAGGCGCATGCTCTCGATCATCGCGTCCCCGGACTCGCCCTGGCCGGTTATGCTGCGCCAGAGGGCGCGCGGGCCTTTCACGTCCATAGCCACATAATCGGCCAGCTTACCGGCGAGCAGCCGGGCCAGGACTTCAGGCGAGCTGCCGTTGGTATCCAGTTTTACGGCGAGTTTCTCCGCGCGAAGCCGCTCGATGAACGGTATAAGTCCGGGCTCCAGCGTGGGTTCGCCGCCGCAGATGGCAACGCCGTTTATCCACTTACGTACTCCTGAAAGGTATTCCAGGAAAGCGTCCTCGTTTATAAGCGTGTCTTCGTTCAGTATCTGTTTGGCGTGGCAGGCCGGGCAGTTGTAGTTGCACCCGGGCGTAAAGGCCACCGCCGCGATCTTCCCGGGGTAGTCTATGAGGTTGAAACCCAGCGCCGCGCGTATTCTCATATGCCTGCCGCCTCAAAACCGGAGCGAGGTGCGCTCCGCCTATGCGCCTTTTACAGTGTAGGCGCCTTCCACCATCTTGAAATACTCGACTTCGTTGCGGCGCACCGGCTTGCCGCGCTTGAATTCAAGTTCGTAGCGCTCCACCAGACCGTTATTCTTGACCAGCACGGTGGGGATGGGATCGAGGGGCACGTTCCAGCGGGCGGCGGCCAGGCGGCTTTCCTGCCTTGTCAGGTCGTAAAATTCCACGGGGATGTCCAGGCCCCTGGCTTTCATGGCCTTCGTCAGGCCTTTCTTGGCCTCCTCGCACATCTCGCAGCCGGGCTTGCCGAACACCATAACTTTCTTCGAGTGATCTTTTTCGTACAGCCACCCCACGGTAGGAGTGAAGCTGGAGTACATCCCCGCCACGCTCTCGCGGGCCCGGCTTATCGCCAGCTGCGAATCGTTCCACGCGCTGAGGTTCGAGAAGTAGCCCACGATCTTGGTGCGTTTGGTCACGTCGGCGCTGCCGCACTTTCCGCACTTGTCCTTGAAACCGAAGTGGTTGGTATGGCAGTTATTGCAGTGCGTGAACTCAGGCGACACCGTTATCTGCGAGGCGCGCGTATTGCGGTAGGTCTTTTCCACCAGGACCGATATGGATTCCGGGGGTATCTGGGACTCGCCGCAGTACACGTGTATGATAGAGCCGGATTCTATCATGTCATGGAACTTGGACTGCAGTTCTATCCGGTCTATGATGGAGACGCTGGCGCCGGGGTTCAGGTGGACGGAGTTGGTGTAATAAGGGGCCTTCTGCAGGTCGCCCTTCACCACTTTTTTCGCCTCGGGGAAGCGGGCCATGTCTCCTTTCGCCAGTTTCTGCGTGGCCGACTCCGCCGGAGTCTCCTCCAGCGTTATCTTAAGTCCGGTCTCCAGGCGCAGCCGGTTGCTGTTCTGGCTCATATGGTCTATTATCAGGAGCCCTGTCTCGTAAGCGTCCCGGCCTTCATGGAGCTCCTTGCCGGTGAGGTACTGCACGGCCTCGTTCAGGCCGATGATGCCCATGATATAGGTGGCCTTGGACAAGTCCACGTAGGGCTTGCCGTCGTCGGAGGGCAGGCCCAGCGAACGGAGAGGGCTGCCGTCCGTGTCGAGCAGGGTCTGGGTATAGGCCTTCTTCTGCAGATGCGCCATTACGGCATAGTCCATCGCCTTGTCTATCTGCTTCAGCGCGCCCTCGAGCGTCTTGCCCTTGAAGGCCGCCTGCGGCAGGTTTATGGTCACGTTCTGGAACCCGGTAAAGCGGATGCACTCGGGGTGTTTGAGCAGGTACGGGTCGGTCACTTTCTCTTTCAGGCGGCAGCACTGCGCCAGCGTCGCACCCGCGCCGTCACGGTCGAACATGAAATACGTCGAACCATTCTTCGCGGCCAGCCGGCAGCCGTACTCGTAAACTTCCCTTTCGTCGGGATTCTCGAGCGCTTCCCTGCTGACGTGCAGGTCGCATTTTGGGAAGGCGAATTGTATGCCGTACTTGTCGCCGTCCCCCCACACCTTCATCAGCTCAATGGCGAACTCCTGGGCGGTCTTCACCATGCGGGGATCGCCGTAGGTTATGAAAGTCCGGCCGTCGGAGGGCTGCACCACGTCGCCGTTGCGGGAGTCGCCTTCCACGCCTTTAAAGCGCGGCGCCTCATCCGCCAGTTCCACACGGCCATCCTTATCCTCCAGCATGTACTTGCCGCCGGGGCCCATGGCCGGGACGTTGCGCATGTACTGCGGCACCCCGGTGTGTATGTTGAAATCTATGAACAGGGTCTGCCCGCCCCTGCTGAAGGCGTTCTGGCTGGCGGAAAAGATGAGGTTCTGGGCTATCTGCCTCATTTCTTTTCTGGAAAGCTTCCGCAGTTCGCGGGTTTCGCCGGTCTTCCTGAAGTAGGGCGCGGCGGTTCCGTCGGTAAGCGACACGGTCCCGTCCTCCGCCATGGCCTCAAGCGCGTCCTTCTTTATCTTGACGGGCTTCCCCTCAAGTTCCCCCTCCGCCAGCACTTCGGGGCAGTTCAGCATCGGCGCGTAAAGTATGTTCAGGAAGCCGAAACCGAGCGCGCCGGCGTAGCGGGACTGCATGGAGGCCAGGAAGGTCTGTATATGGCCATTCAGCACCATGGCGGACTTGGCCGGCTGGCTTTTGTTCTGCAGGTTGGAAACTATCTTATCCAGTCCGTACTTCTTTATGTATTCCACCGAGTGGCTGGAGCAGTAAACGCGCTGGGGGTAACCGAGGTCGTGTATGTGTATGGCGCCGATATTGTGCGCCTCGGCCACCTCCTCGGAGAAGACCTTGCGCAGGTTATACTGTTTCAGCACGTATTCAGCTATGCCAAGGTTCACGGCCTCCGGGTTATTGGAGACGATATTGGAGTTTTCCTTGCTGTTGCCCATGACCAGCGACTCGACGGTAGAGAGCGGCATGGCGAGCGCGCTGTTCTTCAGCGGTATGCCCATCATGGACAAGTGCGCTTCGGCCAGGCGGCGCAGGAACTGCGTGTCGAAATTTTTGGTGCCGTACTTCTCCGACAGTTCGTAGGCGTCGTTCTCGGTTTCCTTGGCTATCAGCTCGGCCAGGTCGCGGGAAAGCCGGTATTCCTTCTCCAGCGCGTCGGCGAGCTTTTTCCGGTCGAAGGCCTCTATGGTCTCGTTGGTGATGGATTGCACCAGGAGCATCTGGTCGGTGATGTCGGGGCGGGCATTGCCCTTTTTCACGGTAAGGCCGTTCCGGCGCACGCGCCGGCGGTCCAGGGAGTAGGATTCGAACTTGTCCGCGGTGCGGTCGAAGCCCTTCTCGCGCAGCACTTCCACGCAGAGTGCGTTGCTGTCGTCCACGGTCGGGATCTTGGACCTCAGCGTGAAATTATTGTTGAGGCGGCGCGCCACTTCGTTGGCTACGTCCACGGCCTTTTCCTCGTCCCGGCCGCCCAGCGTATAGGCCGCCCTGAATATGGCGTGTTTTATCTTCTCTATGTTGAAAGGCGCCACCTTGCCGTCGCGTTTCTTGATAACTTTTGGAAAAAATTCGTTCATTTTATAACCCCGTTCCCTATTTCCTTATAGATTCTATTTCTTTCTCGAAATCGGCCACGTCCTCAAAATCCTTGTAGATGGACGCGAAGCGTATGTACGCGACCTTGTCCAGTTTTTTAAGTTTCTTGGCCACAAGCCCGCCTATGGTGCCGCTGGGGACCTCGCTGGTGTCCTCGTTGCGCAGGACATTCTCGATCTCCCTCGCCGCCTCTTCCATCTTCTCCGCGCTGACGTCCCGTTTCTGGCAGGATTTGATGATCCCGCCGAGCAGCTTGTCGCGGGAAAAACCCTCGCGCCTCCCGTCCTTCTTAATGACCACCAGCGGGTGCTGCTCGATGCGCTCGTAGGTGGTGAACCGCTTGGCGCATTTTTCGCATTCGCGCCGCCGCCTTATTTCGGCGTCGGCGGAGTCGCGGCTGTCCGTAACTTTAGTGTCTTCTGCTCCGCAAAAAGGGCACCTCATTCGTTTTCTCCCGTTGATCTAAGGGGCGAAAGCCCCCCGGCGGCGTCCCGGGCGTACCGCGCCCGGCTGCCGGCGTAACTACCACAAGTTGTGTTCTAATCCTGCCCCACCACCATTAGTAGTACCACGGATATTCTACACCATATCCGTTTCCAGCGCAAATTTTGCCGATTTTTCATTGGTAAACAAAAATATTGACAGCCGGGGTAAAACCCATGCGGACATCGCTCCCCATAAATTCGGCGGCTGCTCATGTCTTCCGTGACGATGCGGTTTAAGGCCCGTGCGACGCCGTTACGGACCGATGATCGCGTGAGCCAAAGTGCCCAAAAACACTTGGGCCCTTAAACTTCCGGCCGCGGCCCTTTAGGACCTGCCGGCCGCGGGTTCCTTGTGATAAACTCTAATCATGCGAAACCTGTTCATATTATTGGCGCCCCTCATTGTCGCTCTCCCCTGTCAGACCTACGCCGCCGGCAACTCCGGAACGGACGAAGAAACAAAAATAATCAGGACCGCTTCCGAAATGGGTATTTCCATAACTGAAGATAGTCCGGTTTACGGTTCACCCGCGTTTGAGCGTGTGCCCGCGCCTTCAAAGCCGCAGGAAATACCCGGACCGTCCGGCCAGCAACCCGCGCCGCCGGCCGGGAACTCCATGCCCCTCGGGCAGAAGTGGGGATATCTTGTCCTGGCCTATCACGCCATCTGCGCGGGGATCACGGATTCCGGCTTCATACCATGGGCGGACTCCGCCGCCGGTTTTGACGAGATATCCAAAGAATCCCTGATCGCCGCGAAGGAATCCCGCTACGCCCCCAGAGGAGCCGGTGAGGACTCGCTTTTAAATGAGGAGGGATTTATCCAGGAGATGGAAACTCTCACCGGGTCAAAATTCAATTCGGGCGGAAACGCCGAATTCCTGATAAACGGGCCGGCGTCCTTTGCCGTGAAGGACCGGCTCATGCGGGAGGCCCAAAAAAGCATTTATATAGCCTCGTATGCCTTCTACGACGATGTCACCGGCAACGAGACGGTGGATATCCTCCTGGCCAAAAAGAAGGAGGGGGTCGATATAAAGGTTATCGTGGATAATAAAATGGCCTACATCTTCGGCGGCAGGCTTTTGAAAAAAATGGAGGCTGCCGGCATAGAGGTCATCCGCTACGCCGAAACCGACCGTCCGCACGATTACCTGCATATTAAAATGCTCCTGGTTGACGGAAATTATTCCGTGATAGGCGGCATGAATTACGGCGACGTCTATTCGCACAAGGGCAACAGCCTGAAATGGCGCGACACGGACGTACTGTACACAGGCCCGGCGGTCATCGAATCCATGAAGGTATTCGCCAAGATCTGGAATCCGCGGACAAAAGGCGGGCTGCGGCTTGTGACCGTGCCCGAAAATACCGACATCGGCGGCGGGCAGGCCCGCATTTCGGTTCTGTACAGCAATCCCCCCACGCTTAAGCCGGTCATACTTTTAGGCATGCTTAAAGGCATATATGGCGCGACAAAGCGCGTCAATATAGAGAACGCCTATATACTCGCCATACCGGCGCTTACCCAGGCCATCTTTGACGCGCGGACGCGGGGCGTTGAAGTTAATATCCTCACCAACTCAAAGGAAAGCATAGATTCCGACGGCAAATCCATGGCCGAAGCCATACTGAACAGCGTAAAGCTGTTCGCGGCCGCGGGCGCCAACGTTTATCTTAAGCAGGGCCAGACTCTGCATTCCAAATTCATGACGGTGGATGGAGTTTACTGCAGCGTGGGTTCCTATAACCTGCATCCGAGGAGCGAGAGATACGATACGGAGATGAATATCGGCATAATAGACCCCTCATCAACGGCCCGGATAGACGCGGCCTTCGCCGGGGACATAGCCGAGGCGAACAAATTGGATCCAAACGCCCCGAGGCAAGGTAAACCAAGCTGGCTTGATAAGATCGTTGAAAATTTTTTCTTCGCCCAGCTTCTGCCCGGAAGACGGGGGCTCGCAGTTCCCTGAAGCCGCTATTCCCGCAAAGAATAAAGGACAGCCGAAGTCGGCTGTCTTTTTCTCTTGCCGCGGCTTTTAACTATTTTCAGGAGCGGATGGCCTGGGATAGCCTCATCCTAACCAATATGAAACCCGCGCCTCGAAAGACGCGGGTTCGATATCGGCCGCCGCGCCCAGTTAGAAGTAAATATGAGCGCCAACGCTGCCGTAGCCGCCGGCCCAGGCCTTCGCATCGGCGCCGGTCTCGCTGATCGTCGTATAACTTACGGGGATTACCTTGAAATCAAAGCCAAAGCGGCCTTTATACAGGAATTCCGCGCCTACGTAGGGGTTGTAGGTCATCTGGTTAAAGGAGACCCCTTCGTCTTTGCCGGTAACGTACGTGCCCGTCAGCCCCGCCTGGAACAGCAGCCCGTCCGTAATTTCCTTCGAATAAAAAGCTCCGGCGTCATACGTATAGGATGAACTTTTGTTGCCGGCATCGGGATGGTAGAAATCCATGCTGGTACCGGCATGGACGCCGAAGCTGTCATTGACGAAATATCTCACGTCGAACGTGTCGTTCCTTACACCGACGCCGATCTTCCCCGCCATGCTTTCGGCGGAACTTAAACCCGCGCAACCCATGGAGATAACGACCGCCATGATAATTTTTTTCATTTTCAATTTCCTTTTATTAATTTTTTGCCGTAAACCGCAAAACCCTGTTTTGCGAACCAGTACAGTATAACCTTTCAGGGAACGTTATTGGAACACCTTAACCCCGCGGTTCCGCGCCATAGGCTCCCGGGGGCTCCGGCTTCTTAAAGATCCCCGGCCCGGAACGACCGCGGGCGGTTAGAACTCTACGCCGGCGGCGACCTGCAGCGTCCAGGCGGAGGATTCTGTCATACATTTATAGAACATACCACCGACGAACATGCTCCCCTTAAGATTGTATCTGGAGCCCAAGCCCAGGTCCAGGACCGTGTCGCCGCCGTCAATGCGCGGACCTGTGGCAAATGCGCCCGCGTTGAGACTCAGTTTATCGTTCAGGGGATAGACGCCCTCCAAAGCGGCCGCCGCGACAAAATCCTTTTCGCCATCGTCGGCGTCAGGGATAGCGGTGAGGTCAAGGTTGGCTACGGCGATGACCGGCCCGAACGTCCTGGAGGCGAGCAGTTTGGCTCCCGGTTCAAAGCCGCCGGTGCTTAAACCCTTGCTCTCGTCCCCCGTAGGCACCTGCAGCTTGCCCATAACCGCCAGGTCAAAACCATCCGCGGCCTCGTCGCGAAAGCGGTAAGTCGTATGCAGCATGGTGTCGGAAAAACCGGATACCGATCCGCCGCCGTCCGGTTTTATGCTGCAGAAGGAAGGGGAGACATAAACCGACCATTTATCCGAGATGCCGTAGGCCATATCGAGGAAAGCGGATTTGTCGGTGACAAGGTCCGATTTGTAATAGTTGCCCCAGAACGATACGGTGCCGCTCCCCTTGCTCGGGAGCCGCGTGTCCCAGGCGCCGAGAGTTCTCTCCCATTCGGCGCTCGCCATAACCGGCAGCAGCAGTATCGCGGCCAGTGCGGCGATCCGTTTAAATAATTTCATGGTTCTTTCTCCTTGGTTGACTTGGAATTCAGCTTCTCACTATACTAACTTAAATAACGCGGCTATCCCCGGTAAAACATCCCCGTCCCCTATGACAGGTCTATCAGGTTCCAGCGGGCGGCGTACAGGTCATGAAGGCGGCGCCGCAGGCCGGAATTTCCGGGTTTAAGAAGGTCCGGGTCCCCCGCCAGCAGAGCCTCGCGGTCCTCTATCGCCTGTCCGAGGATGTCGCCATCCCGCGCCATGTCCGCCAGCTTGAACTCCATATCCCCGTGCTGCCGCACTCCGAGTATCTCCCCCGCGCCTCTTATATATATATCCTTTTCACTGAGCTCGAAGCCGTTAGAAGACTGCACCATGGCCCGCAACCGGTCGGCGGAATCGCCGGCACGGGAGTGCGCCACCAGCATACAGCGGGAGTCCCAACGCCCTCGTCCCACGCGTCCCCGCAGCTGGTGGAGGCTCGCCAGCCCGAAACGCTCCGCGTTGTTTATAACCATAAGCGTGGCATTGGGGACGTCTATCCCCACCTCTATCACCTGCGTGGCCACGAGGATATCAGTGCGGCCCGCCGCGAAGTCCTCCATCACGCGCTTCTTGAGCTCGCTGGGCATACGGCCGTGCAGCATGTCCACCCGCCGCCCCTTGAACAGCTTCTTCAGCCGCTCAAATTCCGCCTTGACCGACTTCATGTCCGCGGCCTGGGTTTCTTCTATGACCGGGTAAACCACATAGACCTGCCGGCCGAGGGCGGCTTCGTCGGCCGCTGCCAGGAGCGCCACCTCTTCGGTGGCCTCGGTAGTCTTCACGGGCTTCCTGCCCGGAGGCATTTCCTTTATGACCGAAAGGTCCAGGTCGCCGTAAAGCGCCAGGAAAAGGGTGCGGGGGATGGGCGTGGCCGTCATTATGAGCATGTCGGCCCGGTCGCCTTTGGCCCTCAGCGCCGCGCGCTGCCTCACGCCGAAGCGGTGCTGCTCGTCAACCACCACAAGGCGCAGGTCCTTGAACTTCACGCCGTCGCTTATCACGGCGTGGGTGCCCAGGAGTATATCTATTTTCCCCGCCGCCAGGTCTTCGATTATTTTTTTCTTTTCCGCCGCCTTCAGGCGGCCGGTCAGCAGGGCCACGCGCACATCCAGGCCCTTGAAGAACTTTTCGAAGGTGATGAAGTGCTGCTCCGCCAGTATTTCGGTGGGCGCGGCGAACACGCTCTGCGCGCCGTTCTCGGCCGCGAGCAGCATGGCGCTCAGGGCCACCACGGTTTTCCCGGAGCCGACATCGCCCTCAAGGAGCCGGGCCATAGGCGTAGGCGCCTGCATATCGGCGAAGATCTCGTTTATGGCACGGCGCTGCGCGCTTGTCAGCTCAAAGCCCAGGTTCCCGCGGAAGGGGGTAAGCAGGCTCTTTTTTATCTCGTAGGTAAAACCCTTTTCCACGCTGCGGGTCTGGCGTCTCTTGATGGCCCAGGCCAGCGCCAGAAGCAGGAGCTCTTCATAAATGAACCTGCGCCGGGCCTGTACCAGTTCAAAATCGCTTTCGGGGAAATGTATGGCCCGCGCCGCCTGGTCCCGGGAGGCCAGGCCGCGCTTGCGCGCGAGCCCGGGCGGCAGGAAATCCCAAACCTCCGCGGCCCCGGCCATCACGGCGCCGTAGGCCGCTTCGCGCATGAATTTAGCGGTCAGCCCCTCGGTAAGCGGGTAGACGGGCACTATGCGGCCTATATGCATCTTCAGGGCGGCCTCGTCGTCATCGGCGTAATATTCCTCCGCGCGCACCCGGCTCATAAAAAGCGGGTCCTCCGGAACGCCGGTTATCCAGACGGTACGGCCTTCCTTAAGGTCCTTCCGCAGCTGGGCGAAGACGTCGAAGCGCGGGTTGTGGCGCTTAAAGAAGCTGGCCTCGGCCTCGCCGTACGGCGTCTCAAGCACTGTCTTGAAAATGCGCAGGCGGCTGGCGGTGTAGAGGTCGCGCACTGTCTTCACTTTCCCCCTGATAACCGGCGCGGGCTCGAGAAAAGGCAGGAATTCGCGCGGCCTTGCCTCCGAAACCCCGGCGGCGCGCGCGACCGTGTCGGGCAGGCGGCGGTCTTCCCATTTGCGCGGAAAATAGAAAAGCAGGTCGTCGAGCGTCTCTATGCCGAGCCGTCCGAAAAGCTCCGCCTTAACCGGGCCTACTCCTTTTAAATATTGTATGGAAGTCATACGCAAAATCCACCTGCTGGTTCGCGGGTCCTGTCTGGAGGTCAGGGCAATCCCCCGCCCTCCCGGAAAACATGTTTTTAGCCGTTCCGCCGTCTCCCCGCTCCTATTATTGGCCTGCCGCTTACACCCTACTTCAGGAAAGCGTAACGCATGGCCAGGAGGGCCGAGATGACCCAGAGCAGCGGCGGCACTTCGCGGCGCTTGCCCGAGAAAGTTTTTATCAGCGCGTAAGAGATGAAGCCGAAGGCTATGCCGTCCGCTATGTTGAAGGCAAAGGGTATCAGCGTCATGGTGATGAAGGCCGGAACGGCGGCGCTCATATCGTTCCAATCGATGCGGCGGACCGCGCCCATCATCAGCGCGCCTACCAAAATAAGGGCCGGGGCGGTAACCGGGTGTATAAAAGTCCCGTCCGCGCAGGGGACCGCCGCGTTAAGCGCTCCCACGAGCGGGGAAAAGAAAAGGCTCAGCAGGAAAAGCGCGCCGACGGTGACGGCGGTGAACCCGGTCCGGCCGCCTTGAGCCACGCCGGTGGCGCTCTCTATATAGCTCGAAACCGTAGAAGTTCCCATCAGGGCGCCGGCGGTTGTAGCCACCGCGTCCGAGACCAGCGCCCTGGAGACGCGCTCAAGCTTCCCGTCCTTCAGGAGCCCGGCCTGCACGCCCACACCCAGCAGCGTGCCCAGCGTATCGAACAGGGACATGAAAAGGAAAATAAGCACCACGGCCAGGGCATCGGGGGTCAGCAGGCCGCGCAGGTCCAGTTTAAAAAGCGTGGGCGCGAGGCTGGGAGGGGCGCTTACGAAGCCGTTGAAGCTGGTAAGCCCGGCCGCCCAGGCGGCGGTCCCGGAAACCAGTATGCCTATAAGCACCGCCCCTTTTACCTTACGGGCGAACAGCACCGCCATCACCGTCAGCCCCGCCAGTGCGCAGAGCTCCGGAGCGGAGGTTACGGAGCCTAGCTTGACCAGCGTGGAAGGGGAAGCTGCCACCAGGCCGGCTTCCTTGAAACCTATCAGCGCCACAAAAAGGCCTATACCGGAAGCTATAGCGTACTTCAGGTTTTCCGGCACCGCGTCCACAAGTCGTTCGCGCAGGCGCGTAAGGGTCAGCGCCAGAAAAGCCAGGCCGGAGATAAAAACCAGCGCCAGCGCCTTCTCCCAGGTGTAACCCATGCCGAGCACCACCGCATAAGTGAAAAAGAAATTTTCCCCCATAAGAGGAGCCTGCGCGATAGGGTAATTGGCATAGAACCCCATTATGAGGCAGGCCAGCGCCGACGCCAGGCAGGTGGCTGTAAACACGGCCCCCTTGTCCATACCGGCCGCTCCGAGCACAGCCGGCTGCACGAAGATTATATAAGACATCGTAAGGAAGGTTGTTAGCCCGGCACCAAGCTCTGTTTTAAAACAGGTCCCCGCGGCCTCGAAATTAAAATATTTTTTTAAAAATCCCATAATATCGCTGTTACCAGCTGATGCTTTCAGACTATATTTTAGAAAATTTCCCCGCGGTCGCGGGGTCAGGCCTATTTCCGCAGCTTATCCCGGGGTTCCCGCGGGGCGCCGCAAGCCATTCGGGCATAAAAAAACCCCGGGGAACCGGGGTTCTTATTTTCCCGTCCCGTACTGCGGAAGATCAAATATCTTTTTTAGCGGCTTCCCCGTCGAACCGCAAACCGAGGGAAATACGATGCACCTGTCCGAGGTCGCCCATAAAGGAGTAGGCGTAATCAATGGTATAGGCCGGCGTATTTACCCCCAAACCCAGGGCGGCGCCTGCGTTCCGGTCCCCGACGTCCGTTTTATACCCGCCTCTTACGGAGAAAGAATTCCCGTTGGAGTAGTGTACCGACATGTCGACGCCGAAACTGGCGTACACCCCGGAATCCCTCAACTCATTAACATCGGTAAAGAAAGAGACGTCCTTCCTGAGACTGGAGTCCTCGCTGAATTTGAGCATGTACTGGCCGCCGATCTTTAAATTGAGAGGAAGCGGGTCGCCCTCGCGATTAAACCTCATCCTGGTGCCGACGTTCTGCGCCGCAAAACCCAAGGTCAGCGAACCGGGTATGGCCTCGTATTTCAACCCCGCGTCGGCAGCTACCGCTGAAGCGGTATTGGTGTCGAGCCTGCTGGAAATATATTTAACGTTCACCCCCCAGTTCATCCCGGGAACCAGTTCGCGCCCGTACCCCGCCGTTACGGCCATGTCCATCACGGAATAACTTCCGGAAAGCTTGCTCCCGTATTTATCGTACTCGTCGATTGAAGGCACCGAAAAATAGTTGACCCCCAGGCCGTAAGCCCCGCCGGCGCCCTTTTTCGCCAGCGCCAGGCTGGAATACCCGGTGTCCATTACCCAGCTGGCGTACGAAGCCGTCACCTCGGTGCCGGCCGTGTCGTTGATCCCCGCAGGATTGTAAAAAAGGCTTTGGGCTCCGGAAACTACGGCCCCCGCCTCCCCCAAAGCGGACTCTTTCGCTCCCACGCCTATACGGAGGAACTGCCCCCCTGAAACGCCCTCATCGCCAGCGGCGACAAGGCAGTGCGCCGATGAAAGCAGGAAGGCGAACGCAAGAACACAGGATTTAAACATGTTAAAAGTCCTCCGCGGGAACATGGCTTAATAAGCGCGGCATCACTTTATTATCGTGATCTTTCCGCTGGTTTTGTCGCCGGCGTTATCCTTGTTGGTTATAAGGTAGAAATAAAGTCCGGAAGCTACGCGCGAGCCGTTGCTGTTCCTGACGTTCCACAGGAATCTTCCGGCCCCGTCGACCGCGTCCAGTTCGGCGACAAGGCCTCCGGCGACATTGTATATCCGTATTTTCGCCCGCGGCGGCAGAGACTCGAAAACTATACCGTCCCCGAACGCAGACTGGTCGAAGGCCCCGCCGCTGCCGGGCCTGTAGGGATTGGGATAGGCGAAAGCGTGCGCCAGCGACTCCGCTACCGGGACCAGGCTCCCCAGGGCGTAGTATGAAAAATGCTGCACGTCCGCGTAGACGGTCCTGGCCGCCGTGTCCAGCTTGGAGGAGTCCAGTGGGTTCCACACAAGGGCGGCCGTATCCAGGTTAAAGACCTTCAGACTGCCGGCCGCTATCGGCGGGGAATAACCGTCGACTATAAGGTTGTTATCGGCGTCCAGGTAGGTGAAAGTTATCCTTACGGGCAGGCCGAAATTCCCGGTAAAGAGGTAGCCGAAAGCGTCATAAAAATACAGTTCCGTGACAGCGCCGCCCACCAGCCTGCTCGGCGGCAGTTTGGCGGCGGCGGCGTCGAGGTCCGCCTTCGGGTTTCCTGCGGGGTTAAGGGCGGCGTCCGTGCTTATAAAGATATAGCCGTCCGAGAGCGGGGAACCGGGCGGCATTGAGACCGTTATCTGGCCGACGCCGGGGATGTACGCCGTTCCTCCCTGCGCCGCGGTCGCCGTGGAATAGACCGGGGCAAGGTAGCCGGGCAGGTCCGGGGTCCGGCCCGCGTAAACGGCGCTGGAAACCGACATTACGCCGTCTTCGTTGTAGCCGCTGACCGCGTAATAATAGGTCGCGGCATAGTGCAGGTGCGTATCGGTAAGGGACGAGGAAACAAAAACATCCGTCCAGTTCTTAAGCGTGGTCCAGTTGTTCAGGTCCTGGGAACGGTCTATCCTGTAGGCGGAGCTGCCGTTGAGCGTCCAGTTGACGGTGAGCGAGTGTAGGCCGGCCGTGGAAACCGTTAATCCGCCGGGCGGGTTAGCGAAGGTGGCGGCTGAGCCCTCGGAAAAATCCCCCTCGCCGCGGGAGGTGACGGACCGCAGTCTCCGCGCATACCTCGTATTGGCGGAAAGGCCCGTTTCGGTCCAGTACGTGGTCGAGGCGGACAGCCCCGCCGCGAGTATTCCGTCGGTGGAAGTGTAAAGGTTAAAAGACTGCACGCCGGCATTGTCACTGGCCCACCACCAGGTGATGCTATCGGTCCCCACTACTACGGCGTTAAGGTCAGGGGCCCCCTGCAGCGTTATCGTGCTGCTGATAAAGCTGTAATCCCTGCGGTTCCCGCCGGTGGCGGCCGCCAGGCCCAGGGTCTGTATGCCCAGCTGGTTTATGGCACCTATCCTGTACGAATAGGTGGTAGAGGGAGAAAGCCCGGTGTCGCCATAAAGGGCGCCGGTAACGCTGGAAACAAAAACCCACGGGCCCTTTTCCCCGATGGTAGTTGAGCGTTCCACGCGGTACTGCGTGGCCGGCACTATCGGCTCCTTCCACCAGAGACCGACGCTCCTGGCGCCGACGGCGCCGAAAGCCACGTCATTGGGCGGCGTGGCGAAAGTGGCGCCTGTGGCGGCCAAAGCCACGCTGCCGTAAGATTCATATCCCGGCGCGGATTGCTCGGCCGAGACGAACCTCGTGTGAGTACTGTTCGTAAGCAGGTAGTCCAGCGTATAGTCTTTGGTGTTTATATCCGGGATGTTATCTATGGCAAGAACGAAATCGCCCAGTTCCTCGGTATGGCTCGCTATGCCTATGGAATAACCTGATATATAATCCATGCTCTCGTACGTTTCGGTGGACCAGGACCATTTGATGGCCGTGTCCGTCACGGCCGCGGCGCTGGGAAGAAGCGGTTTGGGCCTGGTCAGGACTTTGAACGCGGCGCTATACGCGAGCGTATTTTGGGCGTTATCGGGCGTTTGTTCGTTGTCGCCGTTTATAGCCCCTATACGGAAATCATATTTAGTGTTCGCCGTCAGACCGGGAACCATAGAGCTCCCGGCCACGACCCTGGAGGAGAGCGAGACGCCGAAATCGGCGGCGGTGGAGTACTCTATCACGTACTTGGACGCGAGAGAGGGGTCCCAGATGAGATTGAGCGAAGTTTCAGAAATATTCTGGAATCCCGGGGAGACCAGCGCGCAGGTCGCCGGGGCGACGGCGTAGGTGAACTTACGGGTAAGGCTTGAGGGGTTGCTTTCGCTGATGCCGACCGCGGTCAGCCAGCGCGTGTGGCGGGAGTCCGCGAAAAGGGTGACCGAGTCAACGTAGGTTTCGGTCCAGGAATTGACGTCAGGGTCGCCTATAACTACTATCGCCTCGCCCCTGTCGCCGGCGGCAGGTATCTCGCCGTCGGCTGTTAAAGTGGAATGATATATCCGGTAGCCGGTTATGCCGGTCCCCGTAAACGTGCCGGTGGACCAGGTCCACTGGATGGAATAAGACGAGATGGCTACGGCGCTCATGCTTTCCGGAGTGAACGGGGGCGTGATGAACGCGTCCTCCGCGCTGTATATGCCGGGGGTAAGTTCGTTGTCGCCGTTTATGGCCCCCAGCCTTACCAGGTAATTTTTATTGCTCAAAAGCGGGATGGTCTGCCAGGGAACGAAAGCCGCCCTGTTATGCACATAATCGGCTCCGCCGTTGGTCGAGCACTGTATCTCGTAAGCGGTGGCGCTGCTGTAAAGCCATGTGATGTACGCCCCGGTGGAGGTGACATGGTCATAGCTGAAGCTGTCCGGCGGTAAAGCGTACGTGAATTTATCTATATGGTCGGAATCGCTCCCCTCGCTGCTCCCCTGGTAAGCGGTAAGCCACCTGGTATACTGCCTGTTGGCGGCAAGACCGGAGTCTATATAGAAGCTGGTATCGGGCAGCAGCGTTATACGGTCCGAGGTTGAGGAGGAATACAGGTAGTAGCCGTCAATACCGGAACCGGTAAAAGTGCCCGTAGACCAGCTCCACCGGATGCTTTCGGTAGAGACGGCGGCCGCGCTGAAATCCGAGGCCGACACGGACACGGGGGAGGAGGGGCGCAGTATTTTTTTCGATGTTTTGGAGATCCCGGCCCGGGCGGGAAGGCTAAGACAGAAAAGGAAAAGGCAGGCGGATAGCAGGGCTGAAATTTTCTTAAGGCTTATTGACATCAGCGTTCACCTTTGACATACCGGGGGGAAGATATCAGCCGGCTGGAACGGACGAATACGCCCTTTCCTCCGGGCCGGATACCGAAATTTGATTGTACCACTTTTCCATTTATTTGTGTAGGAAGGCATGCGGCTTGCTGGTATTCCCGGCGGCCAAACCCGGAAAATATCTTTGAGCGGCGCTTGAGGCGTATTTGAGCGATTCTTGAACGGCCTTTGTTATACTTTCTATATAGTAATCGTTCTTTAAAACAGATCCCCAGCGTTGTACGGTGCGCCCCCCTAACCCAAACCCCCAAGACACGGGGCCTTCGGGCTCCGTGCTCTATGCATCTGCAACGTTGGCTTTTTAAAGCCCCGCCGGGCGACATCGACTGAGACTCCTTAGTAAGGCACTTGTAACTCACCATGAATGTTCCGGCGGGGCGATTTTTTTATTGGCCGGGCCTGAAAAATATTATAATCAAGGGATAATCCCGCGGCCCCGCCAGGCGGCGGTGCAAAGAGGTGGCCGGATGAAAGAACGCGCCCTTATAGTGGATGACGACCCGGAACTCCTGGGCATACTGAAAAAATACCTTGAAAACCACGGGCTGGACGTCATAACCGCCTCCAACGGAACCGAGGCGATGGCGGCCGCCCCCTCCGGCAGGCCGGATATTATAATAACCGACATCGAAATGCCCCGCATGGACGGCTTCACGCTCTGCCGCCGTCTGAAAGACAATAAGGTGCTGGCCGACATCCCGGTCATCATCATGACCGGCAAAAAGATCTCCGAAGCCGACCACATCTCCGGCTACAACTGCGGGGCCGACGACTACGTGGTGAAGCCTTTTTCCTACCCCGTGCTGCTCGCCAAGATAAAGGCGGTTATCCACCGCTCCACGCGCGGCAAAAAAAAGAACACCCTGGTGCGTACGGACGAGATGGAGATCAACATGGAGGGGCGCACTATCAAATTAAAAGGCAGGCCGGTCAAACTGACCTCGAAGGAATTCGACCTGCTCGCCACGCTCACCTCCAAGCGCGGCAAGGTGCTGGGCCTCAATACGCTGCTCGAAGCGGTCTGGGGCTACAATACCGCCGACTACAACGACCCGCACACGGTGGAGGTGCATGTCTCTAACCTCCGCCGCAAGATCGGCGCCTTTGGCAAGCGCATAAAAGCTGTGCCCGGACACGGATACAAATTCGAATGATGAAAGATCCCCGCGCCAAAACACAGGATCCGGCCGCCTTCGGCAAAACCCTTCAGAACCTGCTCCTGGCTGTTCTGGCTCCCGACAATCCGGGGCCTTTCCTTAAGAGGCTCCTCGAGATCTTGTCCAGCCCGGGCGCTTTCGGTCCCGGCTCCGGACTGGCCATAGTTCTGGCGAGGCCGGGAGGGAAAACGCTGGCCGCGTTCCGCAATATCCCGGCCGCCGAGCGCCGGATGCTGCTGAAGTCGGCGATAACCGGTCCCCTGAAACGCAAAAAAGGCCGTATTTTCAGCGCGCCGATACTGCATGGCAGGTCCAGGACGGGGTTCATACTGACTAAAGATCCCGTGCTGCGGGTCAACACGGAAACCTGCGCCAGGCTGATGGAAACCGCGGCCCAGATAGTATCGGCCCGGCTCGCGAACGAGGAAAGGGACTCCCGGCTTGCCGCCGAAATGGACCTTTCCTCTTCGGTAAAACACCTGGAGGAGCTGTACCTTTCATCCCCTGACATTTCTATCACGGAACTTTCAAGGGCCGTACTGGATGAGGCGCGGCGGCTGACCTCGAGCAGTTTCGGTTTTGCCGGATATATAGACCCCGCTACCAGATCCCTGCACGTGCCTTCCTTTACCAGTGAAGCCTGGAACAGCTGCCGCATGGCGGAAAAACCGGTGGTATTCAATAAATTCCAGGGCCTGTGGGGCTGGGTGCTGAACCGGAAAAAACCGCTGCTGACGAACCTCGCACAGTCGGACCACAGAAGGATCTCCGGCTTGCCCGCCGGCCACATTAAAATTCATAAATTTATGGGCGTCCCGGCCATGTCCGGCCGCAAGCTGCTCGGCATGATAGCGCTGGCTAACCCCGAGGCGGACTATACCCGGGACGCACTCGCTACGGCGCAGAAACTCGCCCGGGTTTACGCCATAATATTGCAGCGCAAACTGTCCGAGGACAGGCAGCGGGCCGAAGATAACCGGTTCCGCACGATAATCTCCTCTTCAAAGGACATAATCTACACCGCCGGGGTGGACGGGAAGGTTACCTTTATCAGCCAGAGGGTCGGGGATTACGGCTATCGGCCGGAGGATATAGTGGGCCGCTATTTCCTTGACTTCATCCACCCGGATGACAAGGATTTCGCCTCCAAGTCCTTCACCAACGCGGTGCGGACCGGGAGATCCCTGCCCATAGTGCCTTACCGTGTCAGGAAAAAGGACGGCGCCTATTTTTACGCGGAACAAAAAAGCGGGATAGTTCTAAGCGGGGGCAAGCCTATATACCTGACGGGAGTGCTGCGGGACGTTACCGACCAGCGCGAAACAGAAACTCTTCTCAGGCAGAGCGAAGTTCTGATGCGCACGATCTTCGAAACGGCCAGCGACGCTATTTTTATCAAGGATATGAACGGCGTCTATGTAGCGGCCAACAAAGCCTGCGCCGGCATGTTCGGACTTAAACCGGAGGATTTTGCCGGCAAGACGGACGCGGAACTTATTTCCGCGGAAATCGCGGCCGAGATATACAAAGAAGATTCCTCGGTGGTGCGCAGCGAAAAAACCCTGGCGGTCAACCGGGAGATGGCCGCCTCCACCGGCAAAAATTACTTCAACATCATAAAAACGCCGCTGCGCGGGATAGACGGAAAGATCACAGGCCTGTTGGGCATAGCCCGCGACGTAACAGAGATCAAACGAATGGAGAAGGTATTGGCGCTGGCCAGCGCCTCGGACGCGCTGAGCCGCGTAGCCAGGCCCATAGCGCACGATTTCAATAACGCGCTGGCGGCTATCAGCGGCTACGCCACCCTGATAGACGACGATCTCCCCCCTTCCAGCCCGATCAAGGAGGAGATCTCCCTGATCATAAAGGCCGTAAAACGCGCGGCGGAACTCACCTCCAGCCTGCAGGCCTTCGCGCGGAATCCGAAGATAGACGGCGGCGAAAAGCCCCCTGAACGCTGAATTATTTTTTCCCCAGTTCCCGTGCCTGCGCAGCGATGGCCGCGGTTTCGCTGCGCGACAGGCGAAGCCCCGAAATAAAATCCGCCCCGTCTTTTCCCATCAGCGCCGCCACCGCGGCCAGGCGCTCGCGCACGGTCCTGACGCCAAGAAGGGTCCCGTCAAAAACAAAAGCCGGATGTATAAAGGCAAGGGCGCCAATGCCCTGAAGCGCGGTCAGCGCCGGCAGCGGATCATTTTCCGCCAGTATCTTTATGAGCTCGTTGCGCCGGCGCTCGCGGGAGAGAAGGCCGGGCAGACCGGCGCGCACGGCCTCCATAGCCAGGTCCATTGTGGCGGCCTCAAGCCGCCAGCCGAAGCGCCCGGCAAAACGGGCCGCGCGAAAAACGCGCGTCGGGTCGTCTGAGAAGCTTTTCTCGTGCAGGACGCGCACAAGGCCGGACTTTATATCTCCCAGCCCGCCGTAAGGGTCCAGGAGCGTCATGGCCTCCGGGCCGTTCAGCCGCAGCGCCATGGCGTTGCAGGCGAAGTCCCGCCGCTTCAGGTCCTCGGCGGCCGATACGGCTGGCTCCACCCGCGGCAGCGCCGCCGGACGGGAGTAGATCTCTTTGCGGAACCTGGCGAAGTCAAGGCGGCGGCCTTCGGCCGAGAAGAACCTGATCGTCAGAAAAGGGCCGAATTTTTCGTGCCTGCCCCCGTACGCTTTTTCCAGCCCCAGCACTACCGGCAGGGCTTCGCCGCTCAGCAGAAAATCTATATCGGCGCTGGGACGGCCAAGCGCCCAGTCGCGGGCGCAGCCTCCAACGACGAAAAGCTCAAGCCCGGCCTCCGAGGCCAGGCCCGCGGCGTGCTCCAGCAGCGGCAGGTCGTTGAGCGGCTGTATTTCCATCAGTTCTTGAGGAAGGGGATGCTGTCGCCCGATCCGGCTTCGAGCGCGTTCACGAGCTTTTTCAGCCTGGGCAGGGCGTCGTTCCTCGCGCTCAGGCCGCGCGCGGCGTTCAGCGCGGCCTCACGTCCGGACAGGCCGGACGGCAGCGGCAGCGAAAAAAGGATGTCCAGTTCGCGCGCGGCTGCGGGCTTGACCGGGAGAAGGTTCAGGCCGTCCTCCCTGGCCATGAACTCCATAACCTCGGTCTCCTCCTCGCGGTCACGGTCGCTCTCGAGAAGGGCGGTGAGCTGGGCAAGTCCGAAAAGGTGCAGCGGCTCCCCGGAAAGGCCGTGGCCCGCGGAGAGGGCGGCGCGCACAGGCTCGTAGTCGGCCTTCATTTTCGCTATCCACTTATCTTTTTCCGCCAGCCATGTTTCCGGCATCACGAAGGCCAGCAGATCGCGGGACGGGTCCAGGTAGAGGAAGGGTTCTTCGTGCTGGAACATCACGGAGCACTTGGGACACATCAGGATATCGAACTCCCCGTTGAGGATCAGCTCCCTGACCTCGTGGTCGCGGTCCCCGCGCACCACGGTCCAGAAATCGGCGTCGAAACTCTCGCCGCAGGAAGGACATTCAACCCTGACCAAACCTTTTGTAGCCATAGGATCCCCAAAGCAATTTTTACCTTCCCACTTCTTTATTGAACTCCCCTATCAGCCTGTCGTACTCTGAAACCCTCTCGAAGGTTTCGTCCCAGAAAGAAGGGTCCCACAGGCGGCGCAGGTCTTCCGAGGTGCGCCCCTGCTGCTCAACCCAGGTGAAATACTTCAGGTTGTGCACCGCCTTGCGGTCGGCGTAGGTGAGCTCCTTGGTATGATCGGTGGCGGCGCCGAGCAGCCGGCGCTCGAAATCGATCAGCGCGTTCTCGCGGGTGTACGCGCCCAGCTGTTCTTCCAGCTCCTTCAGTCGGGAGCCGTAGAGATCCATTGAGTCCGTGAACACGGTAAGCACCACGTCGTCGGACCCGAACTCGTAGAACTTCGCGGTCTTGATGGCGCTGAGCATATTGGAGACGCCGGAGATGCCGAGCAGCCCCAGCTTCTCTATGACCTCTTTTTTCACCCCGTAACCGGCAAGCGCCTTTCTGCCCTCCGGTTCGTTGAAAAGGCGGACTATCCGCATGCAGGCCTCGTCGTCTATGGCGGTGACGGTATCGGTGTTGCGCACGTTATGGACCCACGGGATATGCTTGTCGCCTATACCCTCTATGCGGTGCTCCCCGAAACCGTTCTGGAGTATCGTCGGGCATTGCAGGGCCTCGGAGGCGGTGATGGTCATGCCGGGGAATTTTTTCTTCAGGTAGTCGCCGGCGGCTATGGTGCCGGCCGAGCCGGTGGCCGAGGTGAAGGCCGCGAGCCGGCTCTTCGGGCCCTTTACGGCGTTGAAGACCTCCTCGAGGGCCGAGCCGGTGACGTGGTAATGCCAGGTGGGGTTGCCGAATTCTTCGAATTGGTTGAAGATAACGCAATCCTTGCGGGTCTTCTTTATCTCCCAGCACTTATCGTAAATTTCCTTGACGTTGGATTCCGTGCCCGGGGTGGCTATGACCTCTGCGCCGATGGACTTAAGCCACGCAAACCGTTCCTTGGACATGCCCTCGGGCAGTATCGCCACGGCCGTGGTGCCGAGGAGCGCGGAGTCGAAAGCGCCCCCGCGGCAGTAGTTGCCGGTGGAGGGCCAGACAGCTTTCTGGCTGACGGCGTCGAACTCGCCGGTTACCATGCGGGGCACGAGGCAGCCGAAAGCCGCGCCGACTTTGTGCGCGCCGGTGGGGAAGTATTTGCCCACTATGCCGATGACGCGGGCCTTTATGCCGGTTATTTCCCGGGGTATCTCGAAGAAGTTGACGCCGCCATACAGGCCGGTTTTAATATCGTTCTTCCAGGTTATGCGGAAAAGATTTACGGGGTTTATGTCCGAGAGGGCCGCGGGCTTGAGGGCCTTCCTGACCGTATCCGGGATCAGGGCCGGGTTCTTCATCTGCGCGAAAGTGGGAATGGTTATCCCGCGCTTCCTGCACAGGGCGGCGTTCTTCTTAACTATCGCGGCATTTACCTTTAGTTTGGCCATAATATCCTCCGGAGCGTTATCTTCGCAAAAATCTTAAATTTATTATACCAATAAATAATCCGGCCCGTTCTTCCCCGGCTTAGCCCCCACTTTTTTATTGAATCACATGTCGCGAAACTAATGCCGGCGTTTCGTTTAGCGAAGGGGCGGCACCCGCTCCATTTATATTAAGCGGGCACATTCCGCGATATAAAAAAATACCCGCCGGCAGGGCGGGTATTTTCGCGCTATACGGGACAGGCCTTGCAGCGAACATGAGCGCGATTATTGCCGGTTCCAGCGCCCTTATCTTTCTGCTGCCTGGAAATTTCCAGGATTATTTTGTTAATTTCAAACTTTGCAACAAGTAATTATATTATTCTTAACGACAAGACTATCCGTCCACAGGTTCCAAACGGCCGAAATTGAAAAATAAAATATTGCCCAAATGAGTATGGCTTCACTCGCATTAAACATATTCGTATTGATCTCAAGCTCGCCAGGCGGGAACTGCGCTTTTAACGAAGGCAATAATTTGACAATATACTTTGAGCCCAAGGCTATGGGGATGATTGTCAACATAAACAGGTAAACATGCGAAATCAGATATTGGTCGGCTGTATTAGGCTCATATTTGCTCATAAAAACGGAAGCTATCCTAAAGGCAAAACTAAAAAAAGCGAGAGCAAGCCCGTATCCGTCGCGATAAAAACCATAAATAGTCAACATTAAAAATCCATAAAATACGAACAAAGCAACCACGGGAAACCAGTTCGGTTTGCCACGCACTAACACTACCGCAAGCATCAGCAACTCAGTAAGAAGCATTACCACAGCCGTGCTGATAACACCCGCTGGATGCGAGACAGAATGCAGACCTTGATAGAAATACTTTACCAGAAATCCGTAACTAACGACCGTCCCCAGTGCCAATATTATCTTATAGATCATAGTCATAACCTTAAACCATTTATTGTCCTGATTGAACCGCGCCTGTTTTTTTATGTTTTCTAATACTTGATCTGTAGTAAATATAGGAGCAATTATCGCCAGCTCCTCTGCAATATTTATTTTTCCATACTTCCATTACAGGTAAATGTGCTGTTTTTAGGGTCAAACAGCCAGGAGTAATATCCCTCTCTGCCGGTCACTCCCCACCAGCTCAACAACCTTATGTCTTTATACCCATCAGAATTTATGTCTTTTGCGGTAAAAAACTCGGCATCACGATATGGCGGTTCCTGGCTATCTTTCAGACTTAACATCGAAAGAGGGTCTGTAATTGTTGATAGATCGATTATCTGGACGATATGACTGTTACCCTGTGAAATTTCAATTTTAGAGATCACATCGTGCTTAGGATCTCCGATCAGCCGGAACGTATACGCCGGCAGGCCGGGATTAATTAAAAAACGACAAATTGCTCCGCCTCGCACATCTGTTACGATAGTATTATCCAAGGCGTAATCACTTTTTATATTCCCTTTGTATGGTTGAATTTTACAGCCCTCAGAAACGGGTTGCATCGCTGTATTTTGCTGCTCTGTAAAATACTTGCAAGCAAAAACTCCTGCGGCCAAAACAACAGCAATAATTGCAATGCCGGTTAAAATTGAAGATTTTTTCATCTTGGCCATATTTTAATAAAGGAAAATAGGGACAGACACCTATTTAGTCCGCTTGGGCCGCCGCCAACGGATGTCGCCCCAGGTGACTGTCCCCTATTACCATTGAAAAATACCCGCCGGAGGGCGGGTATTTTTACGCGGTACGGCACGGCTTATTTCGCTTCGATGGCCGGGGTTTCGCCTTTCTTTATAAAATCATCCTTCGAGATGACGCCAACGCGCTTAAAACCCCATTTCAGGTAGAACTTTTTGGAGCCGCGCGTCTCCGGCTCAAAAACCGCCTTGGAGGTATCCAGGTCCGCCCCGGCGAAGGTCATCGTGTAACCTTCAGCCGCGTCGAATACGAATTCCTTTGAGCCCTTAAAGCCGTCGAACCAGTAGGGTTTGTCCTGGTAAAGGTCCACTTTTACGGCCACTTTCTCCCCGGCGTATTCCTTAGCCCATTTATCGTTCACCTTGAAAGAATACTTGCCGTCGGCGTAGGAGAACTCGCCCGCGCTTAAACCATCCTCGTCGGGATGCATCGCTATTTTTTCATGCGGCGTAAGCTCGAACACTGTGTCGTAGTTCCCCTCGCGGCGCAGCGAGTATTTATACCCGGCGGCGTACTCGTAAAGTTCCATCCAGGGGCCGCTGAGGCAGATCTCGAAGCTTTCCCGCTCCCAGGGCCACAATTTTCTGGCCAATATTTTTATCTGCCCGGCCTGGTTCCAGCTCATGCCGGGCCGCTCGTAACACTGCTGCTCCGGAACCTGCGTGCCGTTGGGGCCGGGGTGCATGACGGTGTGGCACTCGGTCACGGATTCAACGCTTTTAAGCCACACCCTGTCGCCAAGAACGTCTTTGTCGGAGGGACCGAACGAGAAGCGGGCGCAGTCGCGGGAGTAAGAGTTGCGGTCCAGGGCCTGCGCGGCCGGAACCAGCTCCAAGCCTGAAGCCCGGGAAACGAAATCCCGCAGGTCCGCGCCGCGGTCGAAGTCCACCTGGGCGCTGACGGCGCCGGCAAGGCCGGCGGATACCAGAGCAGCCGCTGCGAGTTTTTTTATCATGTTTTTACCCCTCATAACCAGACCCCAAAAATAAAAGCACGTCCTATTCTATATTTTTTACGGCCCCCGGCTCAGGCCACCTTTACATTTTTCCCCACCCAGACAAAACCCGAAGGCAGGATCATGCACTGGCATTTTTCGCTCAGTATGGAATTATTATCCGGTATGATGTTGACTATGCCGTTAGTCCAGGAAACATAACGTATATGGTTGGAGGTTATCCACTCGTAAACGCGCGGCCCCACCCGCGGCATGATGCACCAGACCACGGCGTTATCCCAGGGGATCTCTCCGGCTTCGGAAGAGTATTTAATTTCGGGTATTTTAGCGGCGAGCGAATCCATATTGTTCTCCAGGACCGCGGGGCGGGCAGGAAACCCGCTGCGGACGGCTTTTCCCTTAAATTTTTCAGACCGCGGACTGTACCCCGAATTCTGTCCGGCGCCTTGCGGCGCTTGGAGGACCATTTATCTTTTGCGGCCCACTCTGCGCCCCGCCCGAAGGCGATGGACGGGCTATCCGTGGCGCAACTTTGGCCTTGCTTCAGGAGGGGCTTGCCATGCCCCGCCGGTCGCCCGGCGGGCGGTGCGCTCTTACCGCACCTTTTCACCCTTACCCTTTCGGGCGGTATATTCTCTGTGGCGCTGTCCGTCTGCCGGGGATATTGCCCCGGCCTCCCGGCCTATGGCCCCGCCTTTTCCCTTTCGGAAAAAGCGGCGGGACTTTGAACCGGCACCCTGCCCTGCGAAGTTCGGAAGTTCCTCCCCTCCCTTACGGGAAGAGCGGCCCTCCGTCCGCGGTCTGAAATTTATGCGTTCCCGCCCTGGCCGTAAATGGTCCGTTCCAGGTACATCAGCCGCCTGCAGTCCGCGCATACTGCGAGCGCATCGTGTTTCTTTAGATCGAGGGCTTTCTGCGGGGTAAGGGCCATGTGGCAGCCGCCGCAGGAGGTCCTGCCGGTTACCGGGTCCTCGTGCGCCGCGGCCACGGCAAGCCCGCCCCGGCCGGACCGTATGGCCTCATATTTTTCCAGGAGTTCCGCGCTTATGCCCGCGGCGAACGAGGCCCTTTCCGCTCTCGCGGCCTCCAGCCTTGAGCGTATGGCCGCGCCGGCTTCCTCGAGAGCGGAGACCTCGCCGTTCTTGACGCCTTCAATAGTTTTTACTTCCGCCTGCAGCAGCTTGTCCCGGACGGAAGCCTTGTCGATATCCTCAAGCAGCACCAGGACCTCCGTTTCGAGGTCGTCCCGCTTCTTCTTATCGTTCTCGATCTCGCTCAGCAGCGCCTTAAAAGCGTTGTTTTCTTTTACGAGGTTGAGGTCGCGCTGGTGCTTGCGTATCCCCTCATCGGCCTCGGCCATCTTAAGCTCCAGTTCTTTCTTCCTGAGCTGGAGCGAGAGCAAAGCCTCGCGGGCGGCGCCCATGGACCTTTTTTTATCTTCGAAAGCCGCGTTGAGGGAGCCGATCCTGGCCGGTATGCCCGCCGCGCGCGAATCGAGTTCGTCTATGGCGGTGTCCTTCTTCTGCAGTTCCACCAGGGCCTTAGCCTCGATCGTGTGTATTATATCCATTGGTTTGTCCTGACCCAATTATAGCAACAGACGGCGGCAAAAGCCACGCGGATCCGGCTTAAAACCGGATATTGCGTCCGGCCGCCGTCACTTTCCCTTTACGTTCTTCAATATCGCCATCGCGGCGCGGCTGCGGTTAAGCGTGTAAAGGTGCAGGCCGGGAGCCCCGCCTTTAAGCAGGTCGAGAGCCTGCGCCGAGGCGTAATCCACGCTGAAACCGAACATTCCTTCCTTGTCGCCGTCCCAGCGCTCTATCCCCTTGCGGAGGGCGGGCGGCACCGCGACCTTCATCATCTGCGTGAAATTCATCATCTGCCTGTACCCGGTTATGGGCATAAGCCCCGGCAGTATGGGCACGTTTATCCCCGCGGCCGCGGCTTTATCGAGGAAGCGGAAATAAAAAGCGTTGTCAAAAAAAAGCTGCGTTATCAGGTACTCCGCCCCGGCGTCCACCTTTTCCTTCAGGCGCGCGATATCCGCCTCGAGCGTGGCGGCGTCCGGGTGTTTCTCCGGGTAGCAGGCCCCGCCTATGGAGAAATCTCCGGCCCGCTTCAGGTCGGCGATAAGCTGCGATGCGTAACGGTAATCATGCCTTGGTTCGAGACCGACCAGGTTATGATCGTCCCCGCGAAGCGCCAGGATATCCCGTATACCCAGGTCCTTCAGCCGCAGGCAGATCTCCTGTATCTCCCCTCGCGTGTGCCCCACGCAGGTCAGGTGCGCCACCACCTCGAACCCGAACTTCGCCTTGAGCGCCCCGGAAAGATCCACGGTGCGGTGCGGCATCGCGCCGCTGGAAGAGTCGGTTACGGAAACAAAATCCGGACCCAGAGCTTTAAGGTCCCCGGCCACGTCAAAAAGCCTCAGAGCGTCCTCCTCCGTTTTCGGCGGGTAGAACTCGAAGGAATAGGCCTTCCCGGCATTGAGGCGCTCTACGACTTTCATTATCTGGGCAGGCCTATCCTGGATATCGGCCAGTAGGTGAACCAGGCCTTCCCCTTTATAAGATTCTCGGGCACCGGGCCCCAGTAGCGCGAGTCGCAGGAGCGGTCGCGGTTATCGCCCATCACCATATAATTGCCCGGGGGAACCGTAACCGGGCCGAAATTATCCTTAACATATTCCGAAAACATCTTCCCGAGCAGACGGTTTTCCCAAAAGGCCTGGTAATCCGCGCGGGACACTCCACCCGCGGCCTTCGGGTAGCGGGAACCGTCCAGGTACTGCGTGTACGGCTCGGGGCCGGCCGGCACGCCATTCTCGTAAAGTTTCCCGTCCTTAACCTCGATGGTGTCGCCCGGCACGCCTATAACGCGTTTTATAAAATCCTTCCCGTACTGGCTCCCGCCGCACTGCGATTCGTGCGGGTCCAGGGACGGGAACTGGAAAACCACTATATCGCCGCGTTTGACCGGCATGAATTTCAGCACCTTCCGCTTTGTGTAGGGGATGCGGAAGCCGTAAACGAATTTGTTCACGAAAAGATGGTCCCCGATCAGGAAAGTCCTCTCCATCGAGCCGGAAGGTATCTTAAAAGCCTGCACGAACAGGTACATGACAACCGAAGCGAGCAGCACGGCCGAGAATACCGTCTCGGACCACTCGATATCCTCCCTGATATTCTGGTTCAGGCCGTTCTTCAGCTTCGCTTTCCGGGTGGCCCCGCGCCAGAACGCGTAACCCGCCCCGCCCAGCGCCGCCAGCGCCCCCAATAACAGCTGCCTGTAGGTGAACAGCCCGGTCGTCACCGTGTCGCCGCGGTTATTATCCATGCTGACCGTCAGCAGCACGATAAGAGTGAAGGAGATCAGCCCTGCGAACAGGGCGTGCCAGCAGCGGGTGAAAGTATTGTCCGTTTTGAATTTGCCCTTATCCTTGAAATGGTGGGAAAGGAAAAAATACGAACCCATCGCTATCCCTATCCAAAAAAGTTTTTCTTCCATCAGATATTCTCCTAAAACCGACAAAACGGGCGGCGCACGGCTTGCGCGGGTTCGCCGCAGGTCCGGGCCCGGCCCGGTCCTTCGCTCCTCACTGCCTGACGACTCCCAGCCTGGAGAGCGGCAAGTAGATGAACACGACGCTGCCCTGCACGTATTTTTCCGGCACGGGACCCCATTGCCGCGAGTCGCAGGAGCGGTCGCGGTTGTCGCCCAGCACCAGGTAGTTAGCAGGCGGGACCGTAACGGGCCCGAAATTATCCATAGCTTTCTCACGGAGCAGATTGCCCAGCCGCCGGTTTTCCCAGAGGTACTGGTATTCGCCCGGCTCGAACTTGCGGTTCGACTTGGGGTAGCGCTCGCCGTCTATGTAATTACCGAACGTATCAAAGGCGTCGAGCTCGCCGTTAACGTAAAGCTTGCCTTTCCTGATCTCGACAGTATCGCCCGGCATTCCTATGACGCGTTTCACGATGTCCTTGCCGTACTGCTTGCCGCCGCATTGGAATTCATCCGGGTCCTGGGACGGGAAACGGAAAGCCAGCAGATCATTGCGCCTGACAGGCCTTAACTTGAACACCTTCTTGTCGGTGAAGGGGATCGGCAGGCCGAACACTATCTTGTTGAGCAGGACCTGGTCGCCGCCCAGGAGGGTTTTCTCCATCGAATCGGCCTGTATCACGTAGGATTGTATCAGCACGCCCATTATGATGGAGGCGGCCAGCATCGTCGAGAAGATGGCACTGGACCACTCCATGTCTTTTTTTATGACCTGGTTAAGGCCGTTCTTTATCTCGGCTTTTACGGCGCAGCCGCGCAGTAAAGCGTATAACACCCCGCCCAGCGCCGCCAGGATGCCGAAAGCCATCTGCCCGTTGGTGAAAAGCTGCTCCGAGAGCACCGCGCCGCGGCGGTTATCCATGCCCACGGCCAGCAGCACCGCCGGCACGAAGACTACGATAGCCGAGAACACGGCGTGCCAGCAGCACGTAAGAACGGTGTCGCCGCTGAAACGGCCCCTGGTCTTGAGGTAATGGGAAAATAAATAATAAACGCCTGCGATCATTCCCAGAAAAAAAACTTTTTCACTCATCGGAAATTCTCCACCCCGGCGCCGCTGTTATTTATCCTGGCTGATTTTCAGGAGCGACATAAAAGCTTCCTGCGGTATTTCTACGGAGCCGAGGAGCTTCATTTTCCGCTTACCTTCCTTCTGTTTTTCCAGCAGTTTTCTTTTCCTGGTGATGTCGCCGCCGTAGCACTTCGCCAGCACGTCCTTGCGCTGCGCGCCTATCGTTTCGCGGGCGATGATCCTGCCGTTGACCTGGGCCTGCACGGCTATTTCGAACATGTGCCTGGGGATGAGGTCCTTCAGTTTCTCGCACAACTGGCGCGACCGGTACAGCGATTTGGAGCGGTGCACTATGAATGACAGCGCGTCCACGGACTCGGCGTGCAGCAGTATCTCTATCTTCACCATGTCCGAGGACCTGTACCCGTGCGGCTCGTAGTCGAACGAGGCGTACCCCTTGGAGACGGACTTGAGCTTGTCGTAGAAATCTATGATTATCTCGCTCAGCGGCAGGTAATATTCCACCAGCACGCGCGTGGCGGAGATGTACTCTATCTTTATGTGCTCGCCGCGCTTCTCCTTGAGCAGGTTCATTATCCCCTCCATATAAGGAAGGGGCGCGATGATGGTGGCCAGCACGTACGGCTCCATGATATCGAGCACGTCGCCGTAATCGGGGAAGTCGGCGGGATTCGTGACCTCGATGTATTTGCCCTGTTTGGACGCCTGGTGGGTTTTGGCCAGCACCTTGTAGATGACGCTGGGGTTGGTGGCGATGAGCGGGATGTTGAATTCGCGCTCTATCCTCTCGCGGATGATGTCCAAGTGCAGCAGGCCCATGAAGCCCAGCCGGAAACCGAAGCCGAGGGCCTTGGAGGTCTCTCCCTGGAAGTTGAAAGAGGAGTCGGTAAGGTTAAGCTTTTCGATGGCGGACTTCAGCGCGGTATAATCCGTGGTGCTGACCGGGTAGAAGCCCGCGAACACCACCGGGTTAACGTCCTTGTAGCCGGGCAGCGGCGCGTCTATCTTTTTGTCCTTTTCATGGATGGTGTCGCCCATCTTTATTTCGTGGATATCGCGTATGCCGGCTATTATATAGCCCACTTCCCCGCTCTTTATGGAGTCCGACTTGAACAGCTTGGGGGTGAGGTAGCCCACCTCCTCCACCTTGTAGGTGGCCCCGCTTGAATAAAAGGATATGTATTTGCCGGCGGTAATAGAGCCGTCGACCACCCGTGTGTAGATCACCACGCCTTTGTACACGTCGTAAAAGGAATCGAATACCAGGGCCTTAAGCGGCCGGTCGGCGCGGCCCTGCGGGGGCGGGATCTCCCTTATCACGCGTTCCAGGACCTCTCTCGCTCCGCGGCCGTCCTTAGCGCTGATGCGAGAGGCCTCCACCGGGTTCTTCAGCACTTCCCAGATCTGCTCCTCGGTGGCGTCCGGGTCGGCGTGTTCAAGGTCTATCTTGTTGATGACGGGGAGGATCTTTAAATTCAGCGACTGGGCCAGGTGCGCGTGCGCCAGCGTCTGCGCCTCCACCCCCTGCGACGCGTCCACCAGCAGTATGGCGCCCTCGCAGGCGGCCATGGCCCGGGAAACTTCGTAAGAAAAATCCACGTGCCCCGGGGTGTCTATCAGGTTCAGAATATATTCTTTCCCGTCGGCCTCGGAGGTGTAGAGCATCCGCACGGCTTTGGCCTTTATGGTTATGCCGCGCTCGCGCTCCAGTTCCATGCCATCGAGGAACTGCTCCTTCATCTGCCGCTCCGGGATGGTGTTCGTTATCTGTATAAAACGGTCCGCCAGCGTGGATTTGCCGTGGTCTATATGGGCGATGATGGAAAAATTCCTGATGTTCATAGGCCTAGGTCTGCGACCAAATTCAAGATTATCAGATTGAAGATTATAAGATTGGGGAACTTTGGTATTGCAGAATCCTACTCTGCAATCTTCAATTCTTAATCTGCAATCTGATAATCTTAAATCTTAAATCTTCAATCTTCAATCTTCAATCTTCAATCTTCAATCTTCAATT
>CAISZM010000036.1 GCA_903889965.1 uncultured Elusimicrobia bacterium | reverse complement strand
GCGATTGATGAACATAAACGAACTTAGTGCGTACATCGGAACCTCTAAAGGTTCGATATACGTCCAGGTGTGCCAGGGTAAAATCCCTCCAGGGTGTATCGTGAAGATTGGGCGATCCTTGCGGTTTGAACGTGCGGCGATTGATGCCTGGCTGGACCAGCAGAGGCTTTCGGCTCATGGCTGAAGGGGAAGGGGCTGGTAGCCAGTTAATGGCGCGTTCTAAAGGCTCTATGGCCGTATTCGAAGGCTCAAGGAAGACTTAGCCCATGGCGATATTTAAGAAGGAAGGGGTCTGGTGGATTGACTTTTACGTCGGCTGCCGGCGTAAGAGGGAGCGTGTTGGCTCTAACTATAAACTGGCCCAGGAAGTGCTTCATAAGCGGAAGGCCGAGGTAGCCGAGGGTAAATTCTTTCCAGAGCGCAAGGCCAAGGACGTTACTTTTCGCGATATGGCCGTCCTGTTTATAGAGCAATACGCTAAATCAAAGAAGTCGGCGGAGACCCTAATCCTGCGCGTAAACAAGCTCGTTGACCGTTTTGGAGACAAAAAACTCCGCCAGATAACACCGCTAATGGTCCAGGAGATGCGCACTAAGATAAAGGAGAAGCGCAGCATCTCAACGGCCAACAGATACCACGCCGTATTGCGGGCGATATTCAACAAGGCCAGGGATTGGGAAATGTTCTACGGAGAGAATCCTGCCGCCGTTACAAGGTTAGAAAAGGAGCCGCCCAACCGATTACGATACCTGAGTGCGCACGAGATACGGAATCTACTGCAAGCCTGCGACGTCCGGCTGTTGCCAGTAATAATCTGCGCCCTGACCACAGGGATGCGCCGGGGAGAGATTCTCAACCTTAAATGGACCGACCTTGACCTTAGCCGCGGGATAATCTACCTGACCATAACCAAGTCGGGGAAGGCGCGGGAGATTCCTATTATGCCCAAACTTCTGGATATGTTCCAGCAGATGCCAAGGGTGGGGGAGAGGGTATTCGATATCCCAGTCATAACGTTGCGCAGGCATTTCGATACAGCTTTAAAGAAGGCGGGGATAACAGGGTTCCATTTCCACGATTTACGCCATACCTTCGCCAGCCACTTCATCATGAAAACAGGCAACCTGCCTGCCCTACAGAACATCCTGGGGCACTCTACACCATTACTAACGCAGCGGTATGCCCACCTGTCGGATGCCCATTTAAGGGAGAATATGGGCCGTCTGGATTCTGACTGGACACCTATATGGACACCAACGCCGAGAAAAACCTTAACATGATTTTGAAAAAATGGTAAACTCTCTATGTAGTTTACCACCTTTTGCCGCGGTAGCTCAGTGGTAGAGCACTGGTCTGAAAAACCAGGTGTCGTTGGTTCGATCCCAACCCGCGGCAGATTTTCTTTCTGGAGCCGTTCAATGCCCCTTCAAAATAAGATACTCATAGCCGACGACGACGCGGAAATGCTGGAAATGCTCGCTTCCATGCTCGAAGGCGAGGGGTACTCCATTGTGATGGCTGAAAACGGTCTGGAAGCTGTTGAGCTGGCCCGCAAGGAGCTCCCCGGCCTGGTGCTCCTGGACATCCATATGCCCAAGATGGACGGCCTTGCGGCCTGCAAGGCTATAAAGTCAGACCAGGTGACCAAGGGGGTCCCGGTGGTTATGCTGACCGTAGAAGGCAGCATACACGAGATACAGCAGGCCATAAGCTACGGGGCCAAGACCTACATAACGAAACCGTCCAGCAAAGCCGAAATACTCAAAGTCGTAAAAAGCATACTTTACTAGCCAGGCGCGCGGGCGCAAAAAAGAACAGGGCCGGAAGGCCCTGTTCTTTTTTGTTTTGACGGGAAGGCTTACACAACGCGCAGCAGCGCGAAATGGAGGTACTCCGTTTCCGGCATGCTCAGCAGTATCGGGTGGTCCTTGGCCTGGCCTCGCAGTTCCACCATCATAGCCTTGCGCCCGGCCCTGGCCGCGGCCAGGGACAGCGTCTCCACGAATATCCCCCTGGATATGTGGTGAGAGCAGGTCGAGACGGCCAGGTAGCCGCCGGAGGGCAGGGCCTTGATGGCCGCTCCCGCCATGCGCCCCAGCATCTTAAGGGCCTGCGGCAGGTGTTTCTTGTTCCGGACGATATTCGGCGGGTCCAGCAGTATGAAGTCCGGCGTTTCAGGAAGCTGTCCGCCCTCTAGCGCCTCAAGCAGCCGCTCGGCTTTTTCTTTCCTGAATATTATCTTTTTCTCCAAGCCGTTAAGCGCGGCGTTCTCCGCGGCCGTCTCTATGGCTTTTTCCGAAGAGTCCACTCCCCAGACCGACTCGGCTCCCGCTTTGGCCGCGGTTATGGCGAAGGCGCCCAGGTAGGTGTGCAGGTCCAGCACGCGGCGTCCCTTGAAAAAAGGCGCTATCGCGGCGCGGTTTTCGCGCTGGTCAAAATACCAGCCCGTCTTTTGCGCCCCGGCCATGGGCACCAGGTATTTCAGGCCGTTCTCCTCTATCGCGGCTTTCTCCGGCATGGAGCCGAAAGCCGTTTCTTCGTAGGAGGTCAGACCCTCCAGTTCGCGGAAATGGTGGTTGTTCTTATAGAAGATCCCGCGCGGCTTGAGCAGGTCCAGCAGGGCCGCGGTCACCTCGCTCTTAAGCAGTTCCATGCCGGCTGAAAGTATCTCCACCACAAGCGCGTCGCCGTAGCGGTCCACCACCAGCCCGGGGAGCCCGTCGGATTCGCCGAAGCAGAGGCGGCAGAATTTTTCGATGCCAAGCGTACGGCGGTATTCGAGAGCCGCCGCAAGGCGTGTCTTTACGAAGTCCTCCGGCAGGTTCAGGGTGTTCGCGGCTATTATCCGCAGCGCTATCAGGCTCCTGGGGTTGAAAAAACCTATCCCGGCGTGTTTCCCGTCGGGGTACAGCAGCCCGCAGATCGTGCCGGGGGGGATGGTGGTGTCCACCTTCTCCAGTTCGTTGGAGAATACCCAGGGGTGCCCGGAGGCGCGGCGGCGCACCGCCTCGCGGCTAAGTTTAAGGTTCTTAAGGGGGATTTTATTCATCGAGTGATACCAGGGCCTCCACGGGCGTTCCTATTTTAACTTCGAAAGTACGCGCAAAGCTGCCGTTGCGCACCGAGAATTCCAGAAAGCCGAAAGATCCTATCAGCGCCAGCGGCTCGCCTTCCTGCACGGAGGCGTAGGTGAGCTTGAGGCCTTTCAGCATCCGGGAGGAGACGTTGAAGATGGCCTTGGCGTTAAGATGTTCGCGGTCTATATTCGTTATCACGTTGCCGAAATGGTCTATTGCTATAACCTGGCCGGTGACGCGGTTTCCCGCTCTCTCCGGCCGGGGATACGGCAGGCGGCGGTACTCGTTCAATATGGGGCCTATTTTCTTCTCCGGCAGGCCCTTGGCTATGGCGGCAGCCACAGGCGCCATGATGTCGCGCCCGTGGAACGTGGAGCTGATGTTCTCCATGAACAGACCCGAATTGTTGATGAAGCGGGTCTCGACTATCTTTTCCCTTTGTTCCACCCAGCTTATGAGCCCGTTGTCTGGGGCGATGAACTGGTAATGCTCGGTTTTAGCCCATATTATGCCGCGCCCGGTGCCCACGGTAGGGTCGACCACGGCCATGAAGAGCGTGTGCCGGGGCATATAAGGCATGGCCGCCATCAGGTAGAAGGCCGCCGTCTGTATGTCCTGGGGAGGGATATGGTGCGTTATATCTATTATGGATAAGTTGGGGGCCTTGGAAAGAAGCACGCCCTTCATGGTGCCTACGAAGGGGTCGTCGGCTCCAAAGTCGGAAAGCAGGGCGATGAACTTGGTTTTCATAAAAGTGCGCCGCTGTGCGGGGCGGACCGGGGCGGTAAAAAGCCTGAACTTGCTGTAATTGTGCGGAACCTTCCGCGGCTTACGCCGCGCCGCGCGCCCGGCGGCTATTCCTGGCCGTGGTGGTGCCCGGTGGAGCCGGGTATAGTGAGCGGAAGCTTCTGCCTGCAGAGGGGACAGTTATCCGGGGGGAAAAGCTGCAGCGGGTAGCAGATAAGTCCGCGCACCGGTACATTGAAGGACAGGTCGCCGGTAGAGCGGTCCACTATGGCGGCCACGCCTATCACTTTGGCGCCGTAGCCCCGTGCAAGGTTTATCGCCTCGCCGCAGAGCCGTCCGGTATTCAGCACGTCGTCCACGACGAGGACGTGCTCCCCCTCGGAGATCTTGAAATCGCGCTTGAGCACCATCACGCCGTTTATCCTTTCGGTGAAGATGGAGCGGGCCTTCTTGACCCGGGCCACTTCCTGCCCTATGGCCATCGAACCTACCGAGGGAGAGATCACCACGTTGATCTCCTGGGGGAATTTGGCGGCCATTTCTTTGGCGACTTTCTGGGCGAGATGCGGGTACTGCAGGACCAGCGAGGGCTGTATGTAGGTCTGCGTGTGGAAACCGGACGGTATCTGGAAATGGCCGTTGAGTATCGCGCCGTGTTCCTGCAGCAGTCCCACCACGTCGAATTTGCCTAGTTTTGACATTATATCTTTCCTCCCAGAAACCGGTTTATCTTCGCGAAATCTATGGCCGCTCCCTTGCGCGCGGCATCCCTTATTATCTTCCCGCTTTCGGTCGGGCTGATCATCTTGAGGTCGGGCTTGGACATCTTCCCCTCCAGGATGAAGGCGAGCGCCGGCTTGCCGCTGGCGTCAGTAAGGGCTTCGGGCAGGCTCCCCATGGAATAATACTTCCCTGATATTGTATAAATTTTAAGCTTCATGGTTTCGTTGGAAAAGTCCAGCTGCCCCGTGGCGTAAGCCGAGAATTCCTTGCCGTCCATGTAGAAGTTCCTCACCTGGACCTTGCCCTCGTTAAGGGTGTAGTCTCCGCCTATCGAATTGAAGGAGACGTCGTTTATCTTGTAGCCGAACTTGAGCGCCCCCATGCGGTTCATCTTGTGTATGAGTATCAGCGGCATGGAGACGATGTAATAGATCCGGTCCTTCTCGGAGGTTTTTTGAACCTGGTAGAAGGTCCCGCTCCCGGATTTTATTGAAACGCTGCCGCGCATCTTCGTTATATCGCCGGTGATGTTCTTCAGGTCGGCGGAGACGTAAAAATCGTCGGCGGCCAGGTATTCGTGGCGGAAATGGTCCGCTTTATAAAGCAGTTTAAATCCCGCGTAGCCGCTGGGTATGGCGTTCTTAAGCGTTTTCAGCCAGGCCAGTTTGGAGTCGTATATATGCCCGCGTCTCGGCGCGTTGCGCAGTTCCTTGACGCCGAAGAAGATGTCCTTGGCCTCGGAAAAAACCAGGTTTCCGGAATAACCTATGAAATCGACGGCTTTTACCGCGCTGAAAGGATCGAGTATCGCCGTTTTTCCCCTGACCGGCGCGCCGTTGAGCTGCCCCGAATAGGTCAGCGACAGCTCTTCTTTCGAGATGTCGGTTTTAAGCTTAAGCCCGGTCAGGTGTTCCTTGCCCAGCGCCAGCTTCCCGCCGGAAGCCGTAACGTAGCTGTTGGCGAAGTTCTCGCTGAGCAGCGCTGAAAGGTCCAGCTCGTCAGCGGTCAGCGTGCGGTAGCGCAAGCCGGCCTTTGACGTGTTCACGAATACGCGGGAGAGGGTAGGTTTCCCGTTCCTTGAGACGACCTTCATCTTGAGCTGCATCCTGCCCGAGGGGTTATCCAGCGGCAGCTTGGCCCCGTAACGGGCGGCCCTGGCAAGGTCGAAGGGCGGGGTCCACACGGTAAAGGCGTACTGGGGCGTGGAAACGGAAAGGTCGAAAGAACCCTCCGCGTGCAGGTCCAGCGGCCGGGAGGCAAGGCGTATACCGGCGGCCCTCGAGGAGGTGAAGACGGCGTTTATGTCCCAAAAAGACCGGGGTGCGCTGAAGGCCAGCGGGGAATCGAAAAGGTAGGCCATCTCCGAACTTTTGAACGGCGGGGTCTCGCCTTTCAGCGTTATCTCGGGGCGGAGGAAGTTCTTAAGCCCCCCGGTGAACGTGGCGGACTTGTTCAACACCGTAAGGTCGGCGCGAAGGTCTTTCAGGACGGCGTCGGACCATTTGAATTCGGCGAAGTTGACTTTTCCCTCCGCGTACAGCCGCCCTTCTACGGGGCGCCTGAAGGCGTCGCTTTTGAAGAAGACCGAAGCGTAGAACGGGGTGTCGCTTCCGGGTTTAAAATCCTTCAGCGTGGCGTTGACGCGGTCAAAGGCGTAGTTTTTTCCGGAGGCCAGGGAAACGGTCAGCTTGCCGTCCTTTATCTCGGCCGCGGCTATGCTTTTGAGGCTGTGCCGGCCGCTGCTGTGATAGTCCGCGAAGATGTCGGAGAAGTTCCAAGTCCCGTCGGCGCGCTTTATCAGCGTTATGTCGGGAGAAACCAGTACCACGCTGTTTATTTCTATCTTCCTGCGGAGCAGCGGCAGCAGGCGGTAGGTGGCGTATATATAATCCGCTTTCAGGCAGTCCACGGCTTCGGGGCCCGGCTCGGTGACGCGCAGCCCTTTTATCTTTATCTCCCCGGTGGCGGAGAGGCGCGCCCATTCTATGTGTACCGGGCGTTTAAGTATTTCCTGGAACTGGTCGGTCACCACCGATTCCAGGTCTTCGGGCGTGAACATCACGTGCGCAGTTATCAGCGCCGTGACGAGGATGCCGGCCGCCAGTATGATGGGCAAAAATATTATTCTGGCTATTATCTGTCTGAAAAGCTTCATGTTCTGAAGTATATTCTAGCAGTATTGATGATGTTCGAGGCGGCTAAAAAAATACCCTTGTACGCCGCCGCCTGCGCGTGCAGGACCCCGGCCGAGAACTCGCGGAGATGTATCAGCCCGGGGAAGAGCAGTTTCAGGGCCGCCGCGAGCCCCAGGCAGTTAAGCAGCAGGAGCAGCGGTATGGAGAAAACCGGTCCCCCGGCTTTTTTCAGGTCGCTCTGGACGGGGCCGGCGAGCAGGTCCGCGGTATGCAGCATATGGAAGGTGAGGGTGAAGCCGGCGGCGGCCAGGAACCATGGCCTTACCGGCGCCGGGTTCCAAAAGCGCCCGGCGAGCCAGTACGCGCCGGCGGCGGCCAGTGTGTAGAGCGGGACGAAGTACGGGGCCAGGGAGATGAACGAATTTGTGGAGTCCAGAAGCACGTGGCCGCTACGGCGTTTTATCGATATAGCGTGCACCCGTACCCCCGTGCAGACGGCGGCCAGGGCATGGGTGAGCTCGTGCGCGGTGACGTAAAGGCGCCCGCCGCGCCCCCAGGCGTGCATGGCGAGGCATGCCAGCGCTCCCCCGAGCAGGGGGTAAGTTACGCTGAACCTGGACATTGCCGGGGCCAGCGCGGCGCAAGTGGCCCAGACACAGGCCAGGGCGGCCGGTATCATGGCTATGCCTATAAGGGTTTTGATAGCGCGCATCATGGGATATGCCGCCGTGCCGCCGCGGCCGCGCGCGGCGTGTTCCTGCTCAGGGCTTCGCTTTCTTAGGGGGCGGCTGGGTGTGAAGTATCCTGTGCACGGTGGCGCTGAGAACGTGCAGTTTGATGGGTTTTTCCATGAACTCTTTGACGTTCGACTCCTGCTTTATCATTTCCGACGTGGAGCGGTCCGTGTAGCGTCCGGTTATTATGACTATCGGTATGTCTCCCGTATCGTCGCCCTGCAGTTCGCGGACTATCTCGAAGCCTCCGAATTTAGGAAGCATCAGGTCCAGCAGTATGAGGTCCGGGTGCAGGGAACGTGCCTTGGCCAGGGCTTCCGCGCCGTCGGAGGCCTTCTCCACGCGGAACCCGTCTTCCTTCACGATGAACTCTATCAATTCCCTTACCGAGTCGTCGTCGTCAACTATCAGGACGAGTTTGTCGGCCGGCGTGTTAAAACCAGCGTTGTTTTGCATTTAATCCCCTCTAACTAATAAGCCCCGAAAAATACTACAGGTTGGTGGTGACCAGGGTTTCGGTGGTCTGCACGCCGTGTATGCCGCGCACCTCGCGCACTATCAAGCCGCTGAGCTTGTCTATGGTGTCGGAGTCGGCCACCAGTATGGCGTCCCAGCCGCCGAAGGTCATGTACACGTCCTTGACGCCGCGGATGTTCTTTATCTGCTGAATGGCCTTCTGTTCCAGGCCGGCTACCAGTTTGCAGAGTACGAAAGCTATCATGTCAGTTCCTCCCAGCTTAATTTCATCTGCGGTTTCTAGATCCTGTCGTTCCAGGCGTCCGTGCGGTATTTGCTTTCGGCTATCTCACCGGTTCTTTGCAGCGCCGCTCCGCTCATCTCCGAGGTCTCCCATTCCAGCGCGAATTCCGTTCCTAAAGCTTTTGTAACGGCGTCCCGGTGCAGCGCCGCTTTGGCCCTGGCGTCCGGCGCCTGAAAAGAGGCCTGGTAGAGCATGTGCTCCCCGAACTTACGCAGCGCCCCGCCAAGCACTTTTTTTCCATTATACAATATATCCATATTCACGGGTTTAGCGAAGCAGTCCATCGCGGGATCGTTCACCGCGTAATCCCTGGTTTTTTCCTTCAGGAGATCGAAGCTTATCCCGAGGCGCGAGTATTGTTCGTTTATGGCTCGGTGCAGGCGGTCGTAGGTCTTGCCGGGCTCGAAATAGGCCCCCGGGGAGGGGAAGATGAATGAAAAGGTCAGGTCCGTCTCATGGAACACTATCCCGCCGCCGGTAGGACGGCGCGTGGCGTCTTTTATGCCGCAGCCGGCCGCGGCTATGGCCTCCGTCACGGCCCGGCGCCGCTGTGAATAGCCGAAGGTAATGCCCGGCCCGCGCCAATTGTAAAAGCGCAGTATGTGCCGCGCCGGCATGGTTTCGCAGAGCGCCTCGTCGGCCGCCATCTGCCCGTACACGTCGAGCGGCGGCGTCTCTATTATGATTCCTTTAGTCATTTAGTCATCGATCAACCTGAGGGAGCCACGGCGGCCGGAACGCAAAACGCGCTCGGCCACACCGTGGCCTCGCTCATCACTCAACCCTCGCGCTTATGCAAGCTCGGGTTTCGCGAAGGTTTTGCTAACCCGGCCGTCGCGTCTCCCTCACCACCTTAAATTCGGCTGGCGCGCGGCCTGCACTTCGTCCAGCCGTTTCACAGGCATGGTGTGCGGCGCGTCCTTCAGCGTCTGCGGGTCGGCTAAACCTTCGTCGCGCACCGCCCGCATGGCCGCGATGAACTCGTCCAGAGTCTCCCTGGATTCCGTTTCGGTCGGCTCTATCATTATGGACTCGTGGACTATGAGGGGGAAATATACGGTTGGGGCGTGGAACCCGTAATCCAGCAGCCGCTTCGCCACGTCGAGGGTCTTAAGCCCCTTGGCCGTCATGTCCGGCCCGGGGGTCAATACGCACTCGTGCATGCAGTACTCTTTGGAGTACGACGGATAAATGTCCATAAGCCGGCTTCGCACGTAGTTGGCGTTTATGATGGAGCAGCGGGCTATATCCCCCAGTTCCTCCGCGGAATGCGCGAGCATGTAGGCGTACGCCTTTACCAGCACAGCGGTATTCCCGAAGAAGGCTTTTACCTTGCCTATGGACCTGGCGTCGCCGAAGTTCGAGGCGTAGGCCGTCCCTTCTTTCTTTACCGTGGGCGCCGGCAGGTGCGGGGTCAGGTGCTTCTTTACGGCTATGGCCCCGGCTCCCGGTCCGCCTCCGCCGTGCGGGGTGGAGAAGGTCTTGTGCATGTTCAGGTGCATCAGGTCCACGCCGAGGTCGCCGGGCTTTACCAGGCCTATCAGGGCGTTGAAATTAGCGCCGTCCATGTAGACCAGCGCGCCGACGGCGTGCGCCGCGCGGCATATTTCTTCAATATTGCTCTCAAAGATACCGAGGGTGTTCGGCACGGTCAGCATCAGCACGGCCGTCTTCGGGCCAAGGTGCCGTTTGAGGTCTTCCACGTTCAGCCGCCCGTCCGCGCCTGAGGGGATATTAACCGTGGAGAAGCCCATCATCGAGGCGGTCGCGGGGTTGGTACCGTGCGCCGAGTCCGGAACTATTATCTCGCTGCGGTTCTCCTTTTTAGCCTCGAAGTAGGCCTTGGCCACCAGCAGCCCGGTGAATTCGCTGTGGGCTCCGGCGGCCGGCTGCAGGGTTATCGCGTCCATGCCGCAGAGCTCGCAGAGCCTGGCGGAAAAGTCGTGCAGCAGCTCAAGAGTACCCTGGGCGGAGGAGTCGTGGGCCAGCGGGTGCAGGCCGGCGAAGCCCGTAAGCGCCGCGGCCTCCTCGTTGAAACGGGGGTTGTACTTCATCGTGCAGGATCCGAGGGGGTAGAAATGCGTGTCCAGGGAGATGTTCAGCCGGGACAGGCGCGTGAAATGGCGCACTACGTCGAATTCGGAGAGTTCGGGGAGCCGCGGTGCGGTCTTGCGTTTCAGCCCGGGCGGCACGGAGGCCCTGGCGCGCAGCGGGTTCTTAACTTTAAGGCCCCGCCGGCCCGGGACCGATTTTTCTATGCTCAGGCGGTTGTCTGTTTTTTGTGCGCTGTTCATAAATTTTCCCTGATAGATCTTTCCAGTTTCAGTATGTCGGCCTCGGTCTTGGTTTCCGTGGCGCATACCAGCAGCGTCTCGCCCAGCTCGGGGTATAAAGGAGAGAGCGGCAGTCCCGCGTCCACGCCCGACCTGGCCAGTATCTTCTCGCGCAGCCGGGCGGCGCCGGTGGGCACGGATATTACGAATTCGTTGAAGAACGGGCCCTTGAATTTAAGCGACACGCCTTTTATAGAGGCCAGGCGCTCCGCGGCGAAGGCCGCCGCGCCGGCATTGGCCTCGGCCAGTTCCTTCAGTCCCTCGGGACCCAGCAGCGCCAGGTATACAGTGGCGCTCAGTGCGCAGAGGGCCTCGTTGGAGCAGATGTTGGAGGCGGCCTTGTCGCGGCGTATGTGCTGTTCGCGGGCCTGCAGGGTAAGGACGAACCCGCGCTTCCCGTCTTTGTCCTTTGTCAGGCCGGTTATGCGGCCCGGCATCTGGCGCAAATATTCCTTTTTGCAGGAGAAAATCCCTAGGTACGGCCCGCCGTAGGAAAGGGGCAGGCCCAGGCTCTGGCCTTCGCCCACCGCGAAGTCGGCGCCGTATTCGCCGGGCGTCGAGAGCAGGCCGAGGCTTACCGGGTCGGCGGCCGCCACCAGCAGTGCGCCGTGTTTTTTCGCCATTTCGGCGACGGGGGAGATGTCCTCTATGAGTCCCAGGAAGTTGGGCGTCTGTACCGCCACGCAGGCGGTCTTGTCGTCCAGCAGCGCGGCCATGGCCGCGGCGTCTATTATCCCGTCCCTGTGCGGTATGCGGATATAGGTGTATTCCGGGGAATGCGCGAAATATGTTTTAAGCGTGTCCATGTACTGCGGGTTAACGCCGGCGGAGTAGAGTATCTTCTTCCTGCCGGTTATGCGCGACGCGGCCCGCACCGCCTCGGCGAAGGAACTGGCGCCGTCGTACATGGAGGCGTTCGCGCAGTCCATGCCGTAAAGGGCGCAGACGGAGCTCTGATATTCGTATATGGTCTGGAGTATTCCCTGGCTGGCCTCGGCCTGGTAGGGGGTATAGGCGGTAAGGAATTCGCCGCGGGAGATTATGGCCTTCACCGCGGCGGGTATGTAGCGCTCATAGGCTCCGCCGCCCAGAAAGCTAAGGGGGAGCTTGTTCCCGGCCGCGAGAGTTCCCATGCGGGCCGCGGCCTGTACCTCGTCCAGGCTTTCGGCCGGAAGTTTGAATTCGGGCCTGAGGAATTTAGAGGGGACCTGCTTGATCAGGTCTTCAAAAGAGGCGGCGCCTATGGCCGCGAGCATCTCCTCTTTGTCGGTTTTCGTGTGGGGGATGTACATGGGGGCTCCTGAATTGGTCTAAAGCGGGAGGCGGACGCAGGGAAATACCCGGGCCCCGCCGCCCGCGCTTACGGCCGCTAAAGCCGGTTTAATGCGCGGACTGCTTTACGAATTCCTGATACGCTGCCCAGTCCATAAGCGCCGCCGCTTCGGCCGGATCGGAGGGTTTCATCTTGAAGAGCCAGCCGGCGTCGAGGGGGGACTGGTTCAGCAGCGCCGGTTCGCCGGTGACGGCGCCGTTGACGGCTGTGACTTCGCCGGAGATCGGGGCGTAGATGTCGAAAGCCGACTTCACGGATTCAACCACCGCGCAGGGCTTTTCCTTTTCCAGCTTCTGGCCCACTTTAGGCAGCTCGACGAAGACGATGTCGCCCATCTCGTGCTGGGCGTGGTCGGAAATGCCGGCGATGGCTTCCGCGCCTAACTGCAGCCATTCGTGGGTTTTGGTGTATTTGACTTCTTCCGGTTTAGGCATGTTGTTCTCCTTGAATTATTTCCTTACGACGGTTTGAAAGTGAAAGCTGTGCCCTTGTGGAAAGGCATCCTGGCGACCTCGGCTTTAACGCGGCGCCCGTGTATCTCGACCTCCAGCGGCGTTCCGGGCTTCAGGTCCGGCGGGACCATGTATCCCATCCCGATGCCCTTTTTCAGCGTGGGGGAATAGGTGGCGCTGGCGAGTTCGCCGATCTGCCTGCCGTCCATGAATATTTTGCAGCCCGGCCGCGGCACCCCGCCGGTGAGCGTCAGCCCGGTGAGCCGGCGCTTTACTCCCTCGGCCTTCTGCCCGGCCAGTACGCTGCGCCCGATAAAATCTCCCTTGTCGAGCGCTACTACCCAGCCGTAGCCGGATTCATAGGTGGTATGGAAATCGTCCACGTCCTGGCCGTAGAGCAGGTAGCCGGACTCCAGCCGCAGGGTGTCCCGCGCCCCGAGCCCGCAGGGAACTATATTGTAGGGCCGGCCCAGTTCCATCATCTTCTCCCAGATCCGGTTTATCACGGAGTGGGGGGCGGTTATTTCAAAGCCGTCCTCGCCGGTATAGCCGGTGCGGCTGATGTAGCAGTGCTCGCCCATTATATCTTTCTCCACTATACCGAACCTGGGCAGCTTCAGCGCTTCCGGCGCGAAGATCTCGAACATCTTGGGGACATTGGGGCCCTGTATGGCTACCATCGAGAAATCGTCGCTTTTGTTCTCCACCTTCACGCGCATCCTGCCGATATGCCCCTTGAGCCACTCATAGTCCTTGGTCGAGGTGGTGGCGTTGACTATGACCAGGTAGCGGTCAGCGGCCAGGCAGAAGGCGATGATATCGTCCACAAGGCCGGCGTTCTCATTGGTGACGTGGGAATAAACGCCTTTGCCCGGCGTGGCCTTGCGCAGGTCGTTGGCGTTGGTTTTCTGCAGCAGCTTGAAAGCGTCGGCGCCGGTCACGAAGACCTGGCCCATGTGGGAGACGTCGAAGATGCCGGCGGAGTTCCTGACCGCCTCGTGCTCCTTCAGTATGCCCGCGAACTGTATAGGCAGTTCCCAGCCGTGGAAGTCCACCATCTTGCCGCCGTATTTCCTCATGGTTTCGTTGAGCGCTGTGCGGCGTACGGTAGTTGCGGTGGACATGTTCCCTCCTGGATTTTTATGGAAAAGTTATATAAAAATTTATAACAAATATGGGAAAGGCAGGGCAAGTATGGTATTTCGGCGTCCAGGTTCGGGAAGCTCGCGGCAGCCAGGGCGCGCTTTTCCCGCTTCGCGCGGATATTTACCGATGACCAGGGATATAATTTTGCGCGGGCCTTAAATCTTTTGTAGTATAAATCGAGCGGTTGGGCAATATTCTAAACTAACGGAGGATATTAATGAAAAAGACTATATTCGCGGCGGCGATGGTATTGGGCTTCGGCGCGCTCGCGCACGCGGCTGACACGAAGTACCAGGTAGGCCTGGGCTTGTTGGACTCTCTCCCGATGAGCAGCGACTTTAGAGATGTTCTGAAGAGCTCCCTCGGCTTCAACGCATACGGCGACTACGCGATCAACGATACTTTCGCGGCTGGCGTCGAAATAGGGGATGTGTTTGGTTACCCGTACAAAGGCGACACCAGTGTAAAACTGCGGGCACTGACCTACGGTGTGCGCGGCAAGATCGTGAAGCCCATGGATTTCGGCTCCAAGAAAGGCAATGTCTACGGTATCGTAGGCATCAGCTCTTACAGGTGGAGCTCGAACGCTACGGACGAGACCACCACCAAGGTGGGCTACAACGTCGGCCTGGGCGCCCAGATGGAAGTTTCCGCCAATTGGCTGGTAGGACTCGAAGCCCGCTATCACATAATCAAGATCGAAGGTATTAACGCTAATACACTCGCTCCCACTCTGACCGTCGGTTATTCTTTCTAACCTGCGGGCATGAGGCTGACGCGCCCGTCCCTTTACAGGGGCGGGCGCGTTTTATTTTCCGCGCCTAAATTTGTAGTATATAAACGTTGCCAATCTTACACGGAGGACAAATGAAAAAGACTATATTTGCGGCGGCTTTGGTGTTGGGCTTCGGCGCGATCGCTCACGCGGCGGACGGGAAGTACCAGGTAGGCGTAGGGCTCTTTGACTCTTTGCCGATGAGCGGCGATTTTAAGGACGGCGTTAAAAGTTCCCTCGGTTTCAACGCGTACGGCGATTATAAGGTAACCGACATGTTCAGCGTCGGCGTCGAAATCGGCGATGTGCTTGGCTACCCCATAAAGGCGGACACCAGCATCAAATTGCGCACCTTGAGCTACGGTGTGCGCGGTAAAATAGTGAAGCCCATGGATTTCGGCTCCAAAAAGGGTAATGTCTACGGCATCGTCGGCGTCACCAATGACAGGTGGAGCGTGAACCAGGGCAGCGAAAGCGTTACCAAGGTAGGCTATAATGCCGGCCTGGGCGCCCAGATGGAAGTTTCAGCCAATTGGCTGGTGGGTCTTGAAGTCCGCTATCACATATTTAAGACTGATGTCGGAGGCGAGAACATGACCGCCAATAGCCTCGCTCCCGCTCTGACCGTAGGTTATTCGTTCTAATACGGCGGCTGCGGTTCGCGCCCATCCCTTCACCGGGGCGGGCGCGTTTTATTTTATGCGCCTGAAATTTTGTAGTATATAGCGCTGGAGATCTTCAGGGAGGGAATTAATGAAAAAGACCATGTTTGCGGCGGCTTTTGTGTTGGGCTTCGGCGCGATCGCTCACGCGGCTGACGGGAAGTACCAGGTAGGCCTGGGCCTCTATGACTCGATCCCTGTGAGCAGCGACTTTAAGGAGTATAAGAGCTCGCTTGGTTTTAATGTGTATGGCGACTACAAGATCAACGACACTTTTGCCGCCGGCGTTGAACTGGGGGACACGTTCGGCTACGCGTACAAAGCCGACACCTCTATCAAAGAAAAGGAACTGATCTGCGGTGTGCGCGGCAAGATCGGTAAATCCATGGATTTCGGCTCCAAGAAGGGCAATGTCTACGGCATTGTTGGTATTGCCTCCCATAGGTTTAGCAGCTCCGGATACAAGACTATAACCAAGGTGGATTATAACTTCGGCGCCGGCGCCCAGATGGAAATAGCCCCCCAGTGGCTGGTGGGGCTTGAAGCCCGGTATCACGCACTCAAGGCGACGGATCAAGACACGGGAAAAAGTCTTAACATAAACGGCATAGTTCCCACGCTGACCTTCGGCTATTCGTTCTAAATTGGACGAAGACTGCATTGCGCCCGTCCCCTTACAGGGG
>CAISZM010000035.1 GCA_903889965.1 uncultured Elusimicrobia bacterium | reverse complement strand
CTTTTGGCCCGCCCGGAGCCGCTTCTGGCACTGGCCCCGATGCAGGATGTGACGGACCTGCCATTCTGGCGGAAAGCGCCTCGCCTCCGCAGTCAAGAAGCGCCTGGTCGCTTCAAAGTAGCCGCAAAAGTAACTGATGTCAGACTCTTCAGCTGAATTCAGCCGGAACCTGCGTGCCGCCGGAGTGGTTGGAGCCGGCGGCGCGGGTTTTCCGTCCTACGTGAAAGCGCAGGGCAGGGCCGAATACGCCATTGTGAACGCGGCCGAGTGCGAGCCGCTCCTGAAGAAGGACCAGAAGATCCTGGAATATTTTCCCGAGAAGGTTTTCTACGGGCTTGAGATGCTTATGAAGTCCGTCGGCGCGAAGCAAGGGATAATAGGCATAAAGAAGAAGCACGAAAGGGTCATTCCCCGCCTGGAAGAGATAGCCAAAACCCGTAAAAACATTTCCGTGCTGAAGATGGGGGATTACTATCCCGCCGGCGACGAGCAGTGCCTTGTCTTCGAGGCCACTGGCCGCGTGGTGCCTCCCGGCGGCATACCGCTGGACGTGGGTTGTGTGGTCAGCAACGTGGAAACCCTTTATAACGCCGCCTTCCCGGGCAGGCCGGTCACGGAAAAATTCATAACTGTTAACGGGGCAGTCAAGAAGCCCGCCACCTTCAGGGTCCCCGTAGGCATAACCTGGCGCGAGGCCGCGGAAATATGCGGCGGCTTCACAATAAAAGACCCCGCCTACATCGACGGCGGGCCTATGATGGGCCGTGTCATGACCGATTTTGAAGCCCCGGTGACCAAGGCTTCGGCAGGCATCATAGTCCTGGCGAAGAACCACCCTTTGATCGTTAAAAAAGCGCAAAGCCGGGCGGTTTTTTCGCGCATAGGCCGCTCCACCTGCGACCAGTGCTCTTTCTGCACCGAGTTCTGCCCGCGCTACCTGCTGGGGCACAACGTGCAGCCGCACCGCGTGATGCGCACCCTGCTTTTTTCCGGCGGCCCGGAGCATAAATTGCACAGCCAGTACGGTCTGCTCTGCTGCGAATGCTCCCTATGCAGCCTCTACTCCTGCCCTGAGGGCCTTAATCCGCGCGAGGCCTGCGTAGCTGCCAAGTCCGACCTGCGCGATGTTAAAATAGGCTTTAAAAATTCGTCCCTGAACACCGGCAGGAAGGCGGAGCCGCACCCGGTAAGGGATTTTCGCAAGGTGCCGGTCTCCAAACTGGTGAAGCGGCTGGGCCTTGAGGATTACAACAAGGACGCTCCCTGGTCCGAAGCGGTCTGTAAACCGTCCAGGGTGAAAATTTTAATGAGCCAGCACATTGGCGCGCCCTGCATCCCGTCCGTGAAAGAGGGGCAGAAGGTGGAGAAGGGTGCGGTGGTGGGGGACGTTCCCTCCGACAAACTGGGCTGCCCGGTGCACGCCAGTATTTCCGGTACCGTAGGCAAAGTTAACGAAAAATACGTGGAGATAATTGCGTGCTAGCGTGCGGGCGTGTAAGTGTGCTAGCGTACG
>CAISZM010000034.1 GCA_903889965.1 uncultured Elusimicrobia bacterium | reverse complement strand
GTCGCGCCGGCGCGACGCGAACCGGGAGGGGGTTTAAGTCTAACAACCCGGGTAGCAAATTTAAAAAGCCCCTTGGTTGGCGATTTATTTGAGTTGGAATTATAAGGCTGGACAAGAGTGTCGCGCCGGCGCGACGCGAACCGGGAGGGGGTTTAAGTCTAACAACCCGGGTAGCAAATTTAAAAAGCCCCATCGGAATGGGGCTTTTTAAATTTGCTCGCCGGGCTGGACTCGAACCAGCAACCCTTCGGTTAACAGCCGAATGCTCCACCATTGAGCTACCGGCGAATACTGCTTTATAATTATACAAAATTTTTAGGTTTTTACTGCGGTTTCCTGTTTTGGGAAGTGGTCAGGCTCTACGCATGACAATCGTTGTTTTAGTGGGCCTGGAAAACGCCAGCGCCGATCTGGTCGGCCAGCCCGGGATTATCTATAAAAGGGTTGCGGTTGCCCTGGAAACCCTCGATGAGATCGTTTCGCCGGCGCTCATTGTCGTCGGGCGGGTCCTGGCGGTTCCATTCCAGGAACATCGGAACGTTCCTGGTCCAGAAGTCGTTATAGTCCATGCCCTGCCTTATGTTCCTGTCGCTATAGCGCACTATAAAGTAAAAAATAGCCCTGGCCACGTTCCCCTTTACCGCGTCGGCCGGCTCGAACCCCTCACGCCCCAGCTTGGAACCGGACAGCGTGCTGTATAAAGCCTTGGATACCTTTGCGTACTTTAAGTTGGCGCGGCGCTCGTTGGACGTATAAAAACTTGGGACGATATGATGCAGGTCTGCGACCATGGGAAGCGCATCGTTAAAAAAACTCTGCGGCCATATATGCTCAGCGTTTATGAAGGTGTCTATCACGCCATCCCCGTCCCGGTCGGTCACCTCCTTGTAATCTTCACCTTTAGAGCTTGAGCCGCTGGCGCAAACCTGCGAGTAAAAGGTTATGATGCCGGGACCGCCGTCGCAGCCGGTATTGTCGGCCCTGGAGTACATAAACGCCTTGGAGGCCTTGTATGAAGGCTCGAATTTACGGGGGGCGGGAACGGTAGCCGTGTGCAGGTAGTCAAAAAGCTGTTCACCGGAGAGGGAGTTGCGGGATCCCCGCGCCGGAGCGTAGTTATAGAGAAGGGGCGCTTGCGGGAGGGGAAGTTCGCCGGAATAAGAACCCGCGGCCGAGTATCGCAGCGCTTCAATAGCTGTCGCCGCAGTGGCCCCCGGGGGCGAGAAAGGCAGCAGGCTGAAAACAGCAAGGGAGAAAAATCCAACGAAGCTTTTCAATGCTCCTCCACCGCCAGCTTAACTTAAACCAATTATAGTTTAGGGAATAGGGCCCATTGTGCAAGGGCCAAAGGACCTATATGCGGCATAGGCCCTGGCAGGAATCAAATAATTTGCGGAAATTCCGGCTCAAACTTGATATTATTGATATAGAGATGTTAAAAATTTCCAGACTCCGCTCTCCTTCAGATCACGCCGCCGCTGCCAGGTTGATGGCCGCCTCCGACCCTTGGAAAAGGCTTGGCATTACGTATGACCGATGCCTTAATTCCGTTAAAGCCCCTTTCGGGGAACTATACGCAGCCAGGGACGGCAGTGAAATACGCGGCCTCGTGCAGATAATTATGTACGGCACGCTGAAAGGTTACATCCGGGCGCTATGCGTCGCGCCCGGCTGCAGGGACATGGGGCTGGGCGCGCGGCTGATGCTGCGCGCCGAACGGCGCATAGCCGCAGTATCCCCCAACGTTTTCCTCTGCGTCTCATCGTTCAACAAGGACGCGCTCCGGTTTTACAAAAGGCTGGGCTACAAAAAAACCGGGGTACTGAAGGATTTTCTGGTTAAAGGTTCGGACGAGCTGTTATTGCGCAAGACTACGGGACCGCTGCTTTCTTTCAAACGCGCGTATAAAAGGAAACCATGAACAACAATAAGGCAAAAATATCATTTCTCGGGGCTGCCGGCGAGGTGACCGGTTCCCGGCATCTGCTCGAGGCTAACGGCAGCACTATCCTGCTGGACTGCGGCATGTTCCAGGGGCACCGCAGCGACGCGGACTCGAAAAACAGGACCTTTACCTTTCCGCCCGCCTCCGTGGACGCGGTAATGCTCAGCCACGCGCACGTGGACCACTGCGGACTTATGCCGCTGCTCTACCGCAACGGCTGCGACGCGCCGCTTTACGCCACCAGCGGCACCGCGGAGATAACCGCGGTCATGCTTGCCGATTCCTCGCGCCTGCAGGTGGCGGACGCCCAGTTCTATAACAAGATCCACGCCGCGGAGCATCTCTCCATAGAGCCTCTCTATACCGAGGAAGACGCGGCGCTGGCGCTCGGCCATATGAAACCGACCGATTACAATTCCGACTTCGAGCCCGCGCCGGGAGTAACCGCCAGATTCCTTAACGCCGGCCACGTGATGGGCTCGGCGATGACGCAGCTGGATCTGGAAACCTCCGGCGGCCGCCGCAGGATCCTTTACACCGGCGACCTGGGCCGCCAGGAAGCCCTGCTGCTGGAAACCCCAGCGGCGCCGGAAGGGGTGGATTACCTGATCATAGAGAGCACCTACGGCGACCGCCTGCACGAAAAGCTGGAGGACGCGGCGGGCAAGCTGGCCGGGGTGATAAAAAGGGCGGTAAAAGAGAACGGCAAGATAGTGATCCCCAGCTTCGCGCTGGAGCGGACGCAGGAAATAATTTTTATAATCGACAAGCTCCGGCGGGACAAGTCCGTGCCCGAAATCCCCATCTACGTCGACAGTCCCATGGCGATAAGCCTTACGGAGATCTTCAACAAGCGCCGCGAAGACTTCTGTTTCGACGACAAATTCAAAGCCTACGCGCGGATGGACGGAGACCCCTTCGGCTTCGACTATATACGCTACCTGCGCTCCAAAGAGGAGTCACAGTCCCTTAATAATAAAAGCGGACCCATGCTGATAATTTCCGCCTCCGGCATGTGCGAAGGAGGCCGCGTGCTGCACCACCTGCGCAACAATATCGGGACCGAAAGCACCACCATACTGCTGGTAGGATACCAGGCAGCCGGAACGCTCGGCCGCAAACTGCAGGACGGGATAAAGAAGGTCAAGATCTTCGGCATGGAGCATGAAGTTTGGGCCCGCGTGGAGACGATGCACACCTTTTCCTCGCACGCCGACAAGGCTGATCTTTCCGTTTTCATAAAGGCCGTAAACCCGGCGCGCGGGATCTTCCTGGTGCACGGCGACCCGGAGGCCAGGTCGGCCCTTTCCGCGGCACTCGCCGCCGATGGCGTGAAGAACGTAAAATGCCCCGCAATGGGCGAGGTCTTTGAGCTTAACTGAGCCCCGCCCCGTCGGCCGCGGGTTAAAGCCTGCGACTTTCGCCGACGAGGAGGGTGGAAAAAGAATATAATATAGAGACAATATGAAACGACTACTGAAAAAAATAGGCATCAAAGCCCTTCATACCCTGGGGCTTAAAAAAGCGGCGTCCGGGTTCTACGGCCTGGGGATAGCCCCGAAGCTTATGGACATCCTGGATAAAAAAGGGTTCGTCGTCCCCACCCCTATACAGGAAAAAGCGATACGCATAGCCACCGAAGGCAAGGACATGGTCGGCATAGCCCAGACCGGCACCGGCAAGACCATCGCCTTCTCCATACCGATGATACAGCGCCTGGCCGCAGGGCCGGGAAAAGCGCTGGTCCTTCTGCCCACACGCGAACTCGCGCTGCAGGTGGCCGAAGTCTGCCGCGATTTCGCGCCGGCCTTTAACATGGGCGTGGCCTGCCTGATAGGCGGCGAAGGGAAGGAAGGCCAGCTGAGAGACCTTAACCGCAAAGCGCGCATTATCATAGGCACCCCCGGCCGCGTCAATGACCACATACAGGCTGGCGCGCTCAAGGTGCACGACGCGCGCATACTCGTTCTGGACGAAGCCGACCGGATGTTCGACATGGGCTTCGCGCCGCAGATAAACCGCATCATACGCTGCCTTCCCAGGGAAAGGCAGACGATGCTGTTCTCCGCCACCATCCCCGACGAGGTTATGCGGCTCGCCAGCCAGCACATGAAACTGCCGATCCGCATAGAGGTGGCCAAATCCGGCACCGCCGCCGACAACGTAACGCAGGAACTTTATGTCGTGCGCAGCAGTTCCAAGCCGCTTCTCCTCTCCAAGCTGCTCGAAAAATATGCGGGCACGGTGCTGATCTTCGTGGAAACAAGATATGATGCCGCTAAGGTGACGCAGATACTCTCCTATATGGGCCACCACGTGGCGGAGATACATTCTGACCGTACTATGGGCCAGCGTAAAGACGCCATGGCGGGCTTTAAATCCGGCAAATACCGCATACTGGTGGCGACCGATATAGCCGCGCGGGGCATAGACGTAACCGGCATAGAGCTGGTCATTAACTACGAACTGCCCTCCGAAGACGACGCGTACGTGCACCGTATAGGCCGCACCGGCCGCGCCGGGCAGCCCGGCCGCGCGATAACTTTCGCGACTCCCGAGCAGGGCAGCGACGTGCGCAGTATAGAAACCCTGACCGGCATACCGCTTTCCCAGATGACGCACCCGGAAATACCGGCGGAAACATTATGGGGATATGACCACGCCGCCACGAACCGCGGGTGGAACCAGCGCTCGGCGCGCAGGCCTGGCGGAGGGGGACGACGCCGCAGGTAAAGCCAGCCTCAAAATAAAAAGGCCGCCTTTCGGCGGCCTTTTTATTTTGGACCACGAGACCTGTCAATCTTTAAGCGGAAACCCCTGCGTAAAGAGCCTGTCGAACTCGGCCTTGTAGGGAGCCACATATTCCGGAACCAGCGTGAATATGGTGTTCTCGGTGTTGAGTTCCTCCGCCGTAGCGGACCAGTTGAAAGACCCGTTGATAAGCATGGCATTGTCCAGCACGGCGTACTTGTTATGCATCAGCCCGGCCTCCACGCGTCCATACTTCAACCGCACCACTATGCCGTTCTTCTTAACTTCCTCCCGGAAGGGAAAAGCCGATTTCGCGTAAAGCAGGAGCTTAACTTTGACGCCGCGTACCGCGGCCCTGTTAAGTGAATCCATTATGGGGCGCGAAGTAAAAGAGAACATGGCCACGTCCACTTCCGCGCGGGCGGCGTCCACGGCCTTTATGATCCAAGCCTCAGTTCCGCCGCGCGGGGAGAAAGAGTAATTGGGCAGGGACGTGCCGTTAAAAGACACCGAGGGACTGGGGTCAGAGGGAGGGGCGGTCGGCCTGGCGGAAACGCTATCCGCAGCTCCGGCGGGTTTCGCCTGCGCCCACATCCAGTTAAAATCGGCCTGGTAGCCCTGTATGATGCGGGGATCCGAAACGAACATAAGGTTCTCGTAGCTGGCGTTCTCGGCCGAAAGGCTCCAGTTGGCGGAGCCGGTCTCCAGGAGCTGACCGTCGAAGATAGCGAACTTGCAGTGCATGGAGCCGGAACCGCCCCGGCCCTTCATCACGCGCACGTCCATACCCGCGTCTATCAGGTCCTGCATCTCCTTGCCCGCCTTTGGGTACACGTGTTCGTAATCCAGGATCACCCGCACCTTGACGCCGCGTTCCCTGGCTTTCAGGAGCGCCGCTGAGGCGTCCGGTATCTGGAGGTTGTAGAGGGCCACGTCCAGGGTGGACTGCGTGCGCCCGATGGCGCCGGTCACCGCGCTCGAGACCCTCTCCTGCTCGGTGAATATATAGGCCGGCAGGCCGGTCCAGTCATAGCCGGCCCTGTCATAAACCGGCTCGGGCGCCGCCGTTGTCCGGGCGGGCGGGAAATTATTGAGCGTTACCGATTCGAGGGGAAAGCCGGAGGAGAACGCCGCAGGAGCGGCAAGAAGAACGAGCAGCATGGAACCAAATATCTTTTTCACTATTAACCTCCGTACCCGCAGTGCTTTCAGGATTACGTAATATATTACCATCCGCGGCCGCGGGGGATAAGAGGCATTAGTCCTAAAGACGCGGGGGTATTGGGCCTATGCCGCAATGGGGCTAATGGCCGATTGCAGACGGCGCATTTTCCTGTATACTTTTTATTATGACGGACTCTGCCGGGAATATAATCACCATAAGAAAGGTCGACCGGGAGGACAATGCCTGGAAGGACCGCTTTGACGTTTTTTACTCCGGGTGCGGGATAAAGAGGCTGGGCAGGAAACCTCACGCCTACTTCGCGGCGTACGCCGGGGAAGAGATCGCCGGCCACAGCGTGATATACAGGGAGAAAGGGCGCTGGATAATGGACGGGCTGCGGGTAAAGCCCGAACTGCGCGAGATGGGGATAGCCAAACAGCTGACAGGCGCCCGCATACGCCACGCCATAGAGCGCGGCGCTTCACAGATCTGGTATTCCTGCGACGACGACAACCTGGTGACCATCTGCTGCCACGTGCGCTTCGGTTTTGAAAAGGTGTGCCCGGAAGGACAGCTGCACAAAGCGGCTACGGCCCGCTGGTACCGCCTGAATGTGACCCCGAAACTGATAAGGGAACTGCCGCGGCTTGAAAAGTAGGCCTCCTACGGCGGCCCGTAAACTTCCTGTTTTTCCAGTTTTACCCGTATTTTTTTCGCCCTGATGAATTTCAAGTATTCCCGGGTCTGCGTGCTGGGCAACACCACCGAGGCCTTGGCCCTGCTCCCCGGCATGAGCGGCTCGCTGTAGGCGTATGCAGTGTTCCAGATACCCGCGCCGTTCTCGTCGGTGAAAACCAGGTTGCCGTTGAAGGCGTAATAGCGGATATGCGCGGTATTCTCGAACTCCAGGTAAAGGATCAGGCCCATCTTTTCTTTGCCGATGACCTGCGTCTTCCTCAGTAAATATACGGCTATGGGGTCCTCCGGCTGCCCCTTCTTTTTTGAAAAGACCCTGGCGGGGGCGGCCGCACCGCCGCGTTCTATCCTGGTCACGCGTTTTTCAACTTTGGTCACGCGATGTTCCAGACCGGTCACGCGTACCTCCGTGGAAACGGCCGAAAAGACGGCGCCGGCGGAGGCCAGGAGCGCAAAAAATATCAGCGTTTTCATCCGTATAATTATAGCACTACACGCGCACCCGCATATATGGGATAATGGTATATGACCGACACAACACCAACACCCGCAACAGGCTTCTACGGCCTGGGGATAGCACCTAAACTTCTCGCCGCTTTGGACGCGCTTAAATTCACTGTCCCGACACCTATACAGGCCCGAGCCATACCGGCCGCTGCCGAAGGCAAGGATATGGTGGGCATAGCCCAGACCGGGACCGGGAAAACCATAGCTTTCGCGATACCCATGATACAGCAGCTGGCCGCCCGGGACGGGAAAGGCTTGGTGCTGGTGCCCACGCGCGAGCTGGCGATGCAGGTGGCCGAGGTGGTGCGGCTGTTCGCCCCGCTGATGGGGATGAACGCCGCCATAATAATCGGGGGGGAAAGCTCCGGCCGTCAGGTCCAGGAACTTCGCAAGAATCCCCGGATAATAATAGCCACCCCCGGCAGGCTCATCGACCATATTAACCAGCGCAACGTGAACCTCGGGGGAGTGCGCGTGCTCGTGTTGGACGAGGCCGACCGGATGTTCGACATGGGTTTTGCGCCCCAGATCAAGAAGATAATCGCCGCGTTGCCCAGGGACCGGCAGACGATGCTTTTTTCGGCCACGATGCCCGACGCTATCATGAAGCTGGCATCGGCCCACATGAAACTTCCGGTGCGCATCGAGGTGGCCCGCTCCGGCACGGTAGTAGACAAGGTGGAACAGGAACTTTTCATAGTGGACCGCGGCGACAAAAGCGCGCTGCTAGCGAAGCTGCTCGATAAATACTGGGGAAGCGTCCTGCTCTTCGTCCGCACGAAGCACAGCGCGAAGAAGATAGCCCGCGCCATAAGGGAAATGCCGCATAACGCGGCCGAGATACACTCCAACCGCTCCCTGGCCCAGCGCCGCGAGGCTTTGGAAGGTTTCAAGTCCGGCAAATACCGCGTGCTCGTAGCCACCGATATAGCCGCGCGGGGCATAGACGTGACCGGCATAGAGCTTGTGATAAACTACGACCTTCCGGACGAGGAAGAAAATTATGTGCACCGCATAGGCCGCACCGGGCGCGCCGGTCAGCCGGGCCGTGCCATCACGTTCGCCTCGCCCGACCAGAGGAAGGACGTGCGCAGCATCGAGCGCCTTATACGGATGCCGCTCCTTGTTTCAACATTTCCCGACATCAGCGCCGCGGAGTTCGGCGGCCCCGAAGGTCCTAGCCAGCCCGGTGAGAAGCGCCGCCCCGGTGAACAGCACCACCAGCGGCCTGCCTCTCCTGCGCGCCAGCAGCCGCGTCCCCCGGAGCGGCAGGACCGCGGGCCGGCAAGTCCCGGGCAGCAGCGCCCCGGGCAAGAACACGGCACGCAGGACCGGCCCGCTCACGGCCGTCCCCGGAGAGATTTTCAGAGGCAGGACAGACCGGGACAGGGCGGCGGCCGCAGGGACTATCGCCGTCAGGACAGGCCGGGAGGTTTTTCTCCCCGCAGGCAGGATACGGCTGGCGGCGCACCCCGCCCCGCGTCCGGCCGCGCCCCCATGCGGCGCGACGAAGGTTCCAGGGCCAGGGGAAACAGCAGGCGTACGGGGCCGGACGGCTACGGCGCGCGCCCCGGACAGCACGGCGGCATAGTGAGCCCGTCACCATATTTTGACGAACCCAGGCGCCGGCCTTCCGCCCGCCAGGGCAGGCCCGATGCCAACCCCGGGGCAGGGAACAAGCCGCCCGCGGCCGGGAACTGGTTCTCCAGATTCCTGAAGAAAAGCAAGAAGGACTACAAGAACGAGTAAAGCCCGGCACGACAGGGACAGCTAAAAACGAAAAAAGACCCGGCAGGCCGGGTCTTTTTTTTTGCGGCCATTTGACCACGATAGTTAGAAAACATATAATATGGAACCGAACTATATAGGGAGCCTGACATGGACCGCAGCAAATTCCTGTTAAAGAACATGCCCCGCGGCTCGAAGCTGGACGGCTTGGCAACCGTGTACCCCGGGACCGACCTTAAAGCCATGGAGGCCTTCAGCGCGCTGCTCGGGACCTCCTCCGACATACTGTCGGCCGTAAATTCCTCGCTGGCCAGGGAAGGCGTCTCGCAGGCCCGCTTCCGCCTCCTGCTGCACCTGCGCCGTGCGGGGAAGGCAGGCCTGCACCCCATGAACCTCGCGGACGCGCTGGGGGTGGGGAGAGCCACAGTAACGGGCCTGGTGGACGGCATAGAGATGGCCGGCCTGGCGCGCAGACTGCCCTGCGAGAAAGACCGCCGTTCTATCATGGTCGCGCTCACTTCGAAAGGCGCCCGGCTTATAGACTCGCTGGCGCCCCGGAGGCTGCGGCGTATTTCTGAGCTTATGTCCGGCCTTTCCTGCGCCGAAAAGGCCGAGTTCACCAGCCTGCTGGATAAAGTGAACGCGAATCTGCCCGCCTTCAGGAAAATATGAAAATAACCCAACTGCTTATCCTTATACTGCTGGCCGCCCCCGCCTGCCGCGCCGAAGACCTGAGCATGGCTCGCGGGGTTGAATTGGCGCTGGACAGGAACCTTTACATGCGCCTTGCCAAAGCCGCAGGCGCCGCCAAAAAGGCAGAAGCCCTTGTCGCCGCTTCGCAGCTGCTGCCGCAGGTGGAGTTCTCCATAACCCAGACCAGGACTTTTAAGGAAAACCTCACAGCTATGGGTTTCGGCTACGGCCCCGGCGGGGATATCTATATGCTCGGGCCGTTCAATACTTTCGACGCGAGGCTGCGTATGGTCCAGACCGTGCTGGACCTGTCCGCAAGGAATACTGCCCGCTCGCGCTCCGAGGAGGAACGCTCCTCCAGGCTGCGCGTGGACCTGGCCGCGGAGCAGGTTTCTGCGGCTGCCGCGATGTCCTACATAGAAGTGCTGCGCTCCAGCGCGGCCGTAAGCTCCGCAGTCTCCGGCCTGCAGCTGGCCTCAAGCCTGCGGGAACTCGCGGAAGGCAAGCACGAAGCCGGGACCGCCACCGGCCTCGACGTGCTTCGCTCGCGCACTCTCGAGGCGGAAGAAAACATGCGAGTAAGCCGCGCCCAGACAGCGCTTGAGGAGGCGCAGCTGCGCCTTAAACACCTGCTCGGGCTGCCTTTCCGGGAAGAACTGCGCCTGACCGAAACTCTTGATTTTACGGGCCTCGAAGCCCCGCAGACGGATGACGCCGTGCAGCGCGCCATGACGTCGCGCGTAGAACTTGAGATGGCCCGCGCCGACCTTTCGGCCGGGAGCTACGCACTTAAAGCAGCCAGGGCGGCCCGTATCCCGTCGGTAGCATTTTCGGGCAACGCCGCCATGAACGGCAACAACCCGGACCACGAGGCCAAACTGGTAGGGGACATCGCCGTATCGCTGAAAGTTCCGCTGCTGGCCGGCGGGCGCGTGGACGCGGGAATAGACGGGGCCGAAGCGGGCGTAAGCAGGGCGCAAAGCCTTCTCGACGACGCCGCAGCCCAGGTAGAGGAGGAAACCCTCGCCGCCCTTTGCCGGGTAAAGGCTTCCGCGCAGGAAGTCTCTACAGCCTCCATGACTGTCACCATGGCCTCGCAGCAGCTTAATATGACGCGCGACCGTTTTGCCGCCGGGGTGGGGGATAACGTGGAGCTTGTGGACGCCCAGACCTCGCTCTCGCGCGCCCGCGACAGCCTTGTAGACACCCTCTCCCGCAATAAGGAGGCCGGCATACGCCTGGCGCTGGCTATGGGCAGGATGAGGGGTTTTAAATTCTGACGGTAATGAGGAGAACTCAATGAACGACAACACCACGGACTCCGCGCCGCACAAGCCCCGCGTTAAAACTCCCCACTGGGGCGTGCTTGCGGTTTTGGGCGCGCTGCTGATCGGCGCAACCGCGGCCTACTGGCTTCACGCGTCCGCACACGAGAGCACCGACGACGCCGCCATAGAGGCCCACGCCATCCCGATAAGCTCGAAGGTGGCGGGGCAGCTTCTGGAGGTGAACGTGGACGACAATCAGCACGTAGAGAAAGGCGCGCCGCTCGCGCGCATAGACCCCCGGGACTACCAGGTGAAGCTGGACCAGGCCGAAGCCGAAATGGAAGCCGCCAAGGCCGACGCGGCGCGCGCCGCCGCGGACGCGGTCAGGTCCGCGCAGTTGTACGAGCGCGACGATATCTCGCGCCAGGCATACGAAAAAGCCGTGGCTGACGCCGAGGTGCTGAAAGCCCGGGCGGAATTGGCCGCAAAAAAGATGTCCGCGGCTGAACTCGACCTGACCTACACGAAAATAACCGCGCCCGAGGCCGGCAAGGTCACCAAGAAGAACGCCGAGATACGCGCCTTTGTGCAGATCGGACAGCCGCTCATGGCCATAGTGACCGACGAGGTCTGGGTAGTCGCCAATTTCAAGGAAACCCAGCTGACCAGGGTGCATCCCGGCCAGGCCGTCACAGTAAAAGTCGACGCCTTCCCGGACCTGAACCTTAAGGCCCATGTGGACAGCATCCAATCCGGTACCGGCGGCAGGTTCAGCCTGCTGCCTGCGGAGAACGCCACGGGAAACTTCGTGAAGGTGGTTCAGCGCGTTCCCGTGAAAATAGTTTTCGACGGGTTGCCCCCCGGCCTGATGCTTGTGCCCGGCATGTCGGTCGAGCCCACCATCCATATAAAATGAGCCAACCGCAGCAGTACGAACACTGGAAACCCAGCCACTCCCCGTGGCTGGTGGGCTTCTCCGTGCTGCTGACGACTTTCATGCAGGTGCTGGACACCTCGGTGGCCAATGTCTCGCTGCCGCATATCGCCGGCGGGCTCTCTGCCTCCACTCACGAGGTCTCCTGGGTGCTGACAAGCTACCTTGTGGCCGGCGCCCTGGTGCTCGCCGCCTCGAGCTGGATCAGTTCCTTTATAGGCAGGAAGCGCTACATGGCCATATCCGTGGCGCTGTTCACCATCTCGTCAATGCTCTGCGGAATGGCGCAGACCCTTCCCCAGCTGATACTGGCCCGCATACTCCAGGGCATCGGCGGCGGCGGTCTGCAGCCCATGTCCCAGGCCATACTGCTTGAGAGCTTCCCGCAGGAGAAACGCACCACCGCCATGGCCGCGTACGGCATGGGTATAGTTGTGGCCCCCATAATCGGGCCAATACTCGGCGGCTGGATAACGGATAATTTTTCCTGGCGCTGGATCTTTTACATAAACCTGCCCATAGGCATACTCGGCCTGGTGATGCAGCAGATGTTCCTCGAAGACCCGCCCTATCTCAAGCGCGCCTCGGGCGCCAGCATAGACTACACGGGGCTTATACTGATGGTCATAGGACTGGGCGCCTTCCAGTTGGTGATAGACAAGGGGCAGGAGGTGGACTGGCTGGCTGATAACTGGATACGATTCGGCACAGTGCTGTTCTCGCTGGCTTTCCCCATCTTCGCCTGGTGGGAGCTCAGGAGGCAGCACCCTTTCATGAACCTGCGCCTGCTGAAAGGACGCAACCTGGCGCTCGGCACTTTCCTCATGGCCGTGCTGGGTGCTGTGCTGATGGGCTCCACCGCCCTCATGCCGATCTTTATGCAGCAGCTCCTTGGCTACCCGGCTTTCCAGAGCGGGATGGCCATGATGCCGCGCGGCATAGGATCCCTGATATCCATGCTTATAATAAGCAAGCTGGTGTCGAAACTGGGCAATCGCGTGATGATAATTACAGGCTTCACGGGGATAGCAATTACCCTGGTAGTGCTCTCCGGGTTGAACCTGAACGTGGCCAAAGCCAACCTCATGGTCCCGCTTTTATTCAACGGCATGATGATGGGATTCATCTTTGTGCCCCTGACAACTCTTACCATGGCCAATATGCGCCAATCCGACATACAACAGGCCAGCGGCATTTTTAACCTGCTCAGGAACATCGGCGCCAGCATCGGGATATCGCTTATGTTCACCATGCAGGCCCGCATGGCGCAAGTGCATCAATCGGCGCTGGCTTCCAACGTGAACGCCTACAGCGCCCAGTTCCAGCTATGGGCCGCCCGGGTGCAAAGCCTGACGCAGAATCCCATGGCCGCATACGGGCTGGCGTACAAAAGCGTTGTGTCGCAGGCGGTACTGCTCTCGTTCATGGACTGCTTCCGGTGGCTCGCCTACACGGCCCTCCTCTCTATCCCGCTGATATTCTTTTTCCGCGGCACGCGCCATATCAAGACACAGGCCGCCCTGCAGGCTTCTGACCACTAAAACACGGATCCAAACAGCTTTTGTATAATCTGGATATCTTGGCGGGAGGATTCCTATGACCGGTAAAACTCGCGGCGTACGGTGGGACCTGAAGGGTTATTTTCCTGCCTTCAAAGGGCCGGAGATGCAAAAATTTAAAAAAAGACTGACGGCCGATATTTCATCGCTGCAAAAAAAGGCCTCCGTTCTGGCCCCGCTCTCGGCGCGCACAGCCGGTGAATGGGAAAAACTTATACTTGCCGCGGAAAACGCCGAGACCCGGCTGCAGCATGTAATTTCATATGTCGGCTGCCTCGAAGCCGCCGACGCGGGGAAGGACGAATACGCTTCGGAGAGCGCGGCGCTCTACTCGATAGCCGCCGAATACTCGAAGTTCGGCGTGGACATGCTCCGGGCGTTCAAGGACGCCCCGGAAAAGGTATTCGCCGCCTTCGTAAAAAGGGAAAGATTGAGCGACGCCGCGCACGCGCTGAATCGCGCCCGCGAACAGGCCCGCCGCACCATGACGCCCGCCGAAGAGAAGCTGGCCGCCGACCTGGGGGTGGACGGCTTCCAGTCCTGGGAGCGCCTGTACAACAAGATCTCTTCCAGACTTGAATTCGACATGGCCTGGCCCGGTGGAAAAAAAGAACGCCTCCCCATCTCCCGCTGGCGCGCCCTAATGTCCGATGGCGACCGCGCCGTCGGCCGCGCGGCTTTCGAGGGAGGCAATAAGGCCTGGGCCTCCATAGAGGACCCCTGCGCCGCCGCCCTGAACGCCCTCGCCGGAACACGGCTTACGCTTTATCACCGCCGCGGCGTAAAGAACTACCTCGAACCGGCGCTCTTCGGGGCCGGCATAAAGCGCCGCACGCTGGACGCCATGTACGAGGCTGTTAACCGCAACCTCGGTCCGGTACGCGACATCCTGCGCGCCAAGGCCGCCGCCATGGGCCGCAGCGGAATAGCTTTTTTTGAGCGCGAGGCGCCCCTGCCGCTCAAGGATTCCCGGCTATACACCTGGGAGGAGGGCTCAGCCAAGGTATCGGCCGCCTTCAGCCGCGTTTACCCGGCCCTGGGACAATACTACCGGGACTTTCTCGGCAAGGGCTGGCTTGAGAGCGAAGCCCGCGGCGGCAAGCGTCCGGGGGCTTTCTGCACGGGTTCCAAACTGGCCCGCGAGCAGAATGTCTACATGACCTTCAACGGCTCGCTTGGCGACGTAAACACTCTGGCCCACGAGATGGGCCACGCCTGGCACAGCCACCTCCTCGAGAACATGAGGCCCTGGGCGGCGGAATACCCTATGCCGCTGGCGGAAACCGCCTCCATATTCGGCGAGCACCTGCTGGCCGAGGGGATACAGGCCGACCCCGAAGTGTCCGGATCGCAGAAACTGATAATGCTCGACGAATACTTAACCGGCGCGGCCGTGACCATACTGGACATAACCGTGCGTTTTGAATTCGAAAAGGCATTTTACGAGGAGCGGCGGGCGGGCGAAGTCTCCGTTCCCAGGATGAAAGAGCTCATGTCCGCGGCCCAGCGGCGGATATTCGGTACGGCGCTCGAGCCGGGAGGGGAAGATCCGATGTTCTGGGCCTCCAAGCTGCATTTCTACATGGCCGACGTGTCCTTCTATAACTTCCCGTACACCTTCGGCTTCCTGATGGCTGCTACGCTGTTCCATAAGTTCAAGGCGGAGGGCCCTGCTTTTCTGCCGAAGTACGAGGCTTTCCTCAAGCTGACAGGCTCGGACACTACCGAAAACGTGGCCCGGCGCAGCCTCGGGGCGGACATCGGGGATCCCGCTTTCTGGGAAACGGCCATAAAGGGCCTGGCCGTGCCGCTGGCCCGGTACAAAAAACTCCTAGGCAAAATAAAAACCGCAAAGTGAAACCTGAAATAAAAAAACCCCGGGTATACCGGGGTTTTTTTATTTCGCGGGAGCGCTATCCCACCTTAAAACCGGCCAGTCTCTCCGCCAGCCGGGTGACATATCTGCCCTGATAGCGGGCCGCTTCAAGCTCGTTCTTGCTGGGCATCCTTTCACCATGCCCCCCGGCGATAGTAGTCGCGCCGTAAGGCGAGCCGCCGGAAACTTCCGAAAACCCGGTCTGCCCCTGGAAGCTGTACGGGAGCCCCGCTATTATCATGCCGTGGTGCAGCAGGGTGGTATGGAACGAAAGTATCGTAGATTCCTGCCCTCCGTGCTGCGTGGCGGAACTGACCATGACGCTGCCGATCTTGCCTGTCAGCGCGCCTTTTAACCAGAGCCCGCCGGTAGAATCCAGGAACTGGCGCATCTGGCCGCACATGTTGCCGAAGCGCGTAGGCGTTCCGAAGATTATGGCGTCCGCGGCCGCCAGATCATCCGTAGTGCAGACCTGCACCCAGGCCTGCGCCTTCTGGGTATCCACGGCCCCCATGCTTTTCAGGATCTCGTGCGGCAGCGTTTCCGGCACCCGCTTCAGCGACACCTCCGCGCCGGGAACGGACTTTGCTCCTTCAACTGCGGCTTCCGCCATCTGGTAAACATGCCCGTACATCGAGTAATAAACCACAAGAATTTTCATTTTTCCTCCAGGATACCGCGTTGGACCCCGGTGTAATCCTATACTTTTAAACTTCCCCGGTCAACGTCCGGGGATCCCGGCGGAGACCGGCGGGGTCCTGCCGGGCCGGGGAAATCAGTCGATCCGGCCGATGAGGCGCAGTATGCCGTCCAGGATGGTCAACGGATGGGGGGGGCAGCCCGGGATATAGAGGTCGACGGGTATGTCGGCGGGTATGCCGGCGCATTCTTCGTGCCCCGCATAAGGCCCGCCGGCTATCGCGCAGGCCCCGCAGGCGATAACCACCTTCGGAGAAGAAACCGCCGCATAAGTCTTGCGCAGCGCCAATTCCATATTCCTCGCCACCGGGCCGGTAATGAGGATACCGTCGGCGTGCCGGGGCGAAGCCGTGAACTGAACTCCGAACCGGCCCAGGTCGAACCCTACCGTCTGCAGCACATTGCAGTCGGACTCGCAGCCGTTGCAGCCTCCGGCGCTGACAACCCGCAGCCGGAAGGAGCGCCTGAAAATGCGCCTCAGCTCTCCCTTGAGCGCCTCTGCCCTCTTAAAATCCTTGTCCCGCACTATCAGGCCGCCGGGGCTTCGCGCGCAAAGCCGGTAATCCTTCGTGAACTCCACCGCGCCGGGCGCCGCCTTGGCGCACTCACCGCAGAAAATGCAGCGCCCCATATCCAGCCCGGCTTCCGGCCCCGAAGAAATAGCGCCGTAAGGGCAGGCGGCGGCCGCTCCCGCAAGTTCGGGGGACTTGATCCTGGGAAGGCCCAGGTAGCGCGCAGGCAGGTTCATGTGCGCCGGAGGGAAGGGCATGGTCCGGTAACCCTGTTTTAATCTAGCGATTATCGACTTGATCATAATTTCAAACGCCTGTAACAGGACTATTTCTATTTACGTCCTAAAGATCCCTTCCGCAATAGGAAAGGTTAAAGCTCTTGTTGCAGACGGGGAAATCGGATATCTCCCCGTTCCGGAGCGCCATCGCCAAGGCCTGCCAGTTGTGGAACGACGGGTCCACTACCTTGTAATGCCGCAGCTTCCCGTCCCGCCCTGTAACGGCGAAATGGCAGATCTGGCCGCGCCAGCCCTCTACCAGCGAAACGGCCGCGCTGTCGGGCTTAAGCTCCCCGCATTCAGCCTCGATCCGCCCTTCGGGCAGGGCGTCCAGCCAGCCGCGCACGAGCTCGGCGGACTTCTGTATCTCCAGCCAGCGCACGTAGGCGCGCGAGTAAACGTCGCCGCTGCCCGATACGGACATGGTAAAATCCTCGTAGGGCCCGCAGGAGAAGTTGCGGCGGGTGTCCAGGCCTACGCCGGAAGCCCTCGCCGCGGGGCCGACTATCCCCAGTCCTTCTGCCGCTTCCTTCACAAGTACGCCCGTACCTTCGAACCTTTCGATGACCGAGCCTGTTTCCCAAAGCAGGGCCACGGCATTCTCCGCGTCGCGCAAAGTATTCTCGAGGCGCAGTTTAAGTTCCTTAACGAGTTCCTGGTCGAGGTCGAAATTAACCCCTCCGGGCTTCAACATATTCCTTCCGAAGCGGTTGCCGCAGACCAGCGCGGACATATTAAGGAGGTCCCCGCGAAGGCGTCCGCAAAAAGAGGCGGTGGGCAGGAACGCCACGTCGCCCGCAAGCGCGCCAAGGTCGCCCGTGTGGTTGGCCATGCGCTCAAGTTCCAGCATCAGCCCGCGCAGGACCTGCGCCCGCGCAGGGGGATTTACCCCGGCCAGCGCCTCGATCGCGCCGCAGTAAGCCCAGCCGTGGCCTATGCTTGTGTCTCCTGCCAGCGTCTCGGCATAATGTATGGAGCGGCCGTCCGGGCCGCCTATAAACCGTTTTTCAACGCCGCGGTGCTGGTAACCCAGCATGATCTCGAGGTGAAAAACGTGCTCGCCGTGGCACTGGAAGCGGAAATGGCCGGGCTCTATAACTCCAGCGTGAACCGGTCCGACGGCCACCTCGTGCACCTGCACGCCGTGCACTTTAAAATAATCAGCCACCCCCGGCACCGAGCCGGGAGTGTTGAAGCGTATCGGCTTAAGCCAGGGATGCCCCTCCGGCTTAAGGCCGCTCTGCTCGTAGATCTCCCGTTCGAAGAGGTGGAGCTGCGGGAAGGAGGGAGTGAGGGAGCGGAAAGGCCGGCGGACAAGGGTCGAATAGACCTCGAGGCGGCCTTCCCGGTCGAAGGCCACGCACATAACAAGCCGGGAAGAAGCGCCATCGGGCAGCGCGAAATAAGCCACGGCCCTGCCGCCGGCTGACAGGCGCGAGGCGGCCGTCTCGAAAAATATCCCCGAATCCATATCGGACGCGCCGAAGTCGAAACTGGAGAGATGGTTTATTTTCATATCCCTCCCGCCGCGTTAAGGGCGGCCGCCTTCATCAGGGCGTTCAGCCAGCCCGGGATAAAAAGGCCGGCCAGTATAACGCAGATGAAGAACGCCGCCGCCGGGGCCAGCATGCCGCCCGGCTCCGCGTAGGGCTTTTCCCCGGGCTTTGCCGCGCGCTCGCCGAAGGTCATGCCGATAAAAACCCGGGCCATACCGGCGAAAAGCAGCGCGAGGAAGAACAGGTAAGCGCCGGCCAGCCAGTAGTCCTTCAGGGCTATAGCCTCTTTAAGTATAAGGAACTTGGAAAGGAATATTCCGGAGGGCGGCATGCCGGTAATGAGAAAGAATCCGGCAAGCCAGAGCGCGGCGGTGCGGGGAGCGCGGCGCCAAAGGCCGCTCACTTCGGATATACGCTTCGTCTTTTCGGAGGCCAGCACCGACCCGGAAGTGAAGAACAGCCCGGCCTTGGTCAGGGAATGGCTGAGCGCTCCCAGCATGGACGCGAATAGCGCGCCGCCGCCCAGGCCTGCGCCGAGGGCCAGTATGCCCATATGCTCGATGCTCGAGTAGGCCAGCATGCGCTTATAATCCCTCTGCCCCAGCATGAACAAAGCCGCGGTCACCAGGGAAAAAAGACCGAAGATCACCAGTATTCCCCCGGTAAAATCGGCCAGGCCGGCCCGCGCGCAAACGGCGTTCGCCCGAAGTATCCCAAGGAAGGCGCAGTTGAGCAGCGCACCGGAAAGCAGGGCGGAAACCACGGCCGGGGCCTCGCTATGCGCGTCAGGCAGCCAGGTATGGAAGGGGGAGATGCCCATCTTGGTGCCATAACCTACGAAGAGAAATAAAAAGGCGGCCTTCAGCAGTGGCTTGTCCAGGAGCGCGGCCTTGGCCAGCAGGCCGCCAACGTCCAGGCCGGCGCCGGTCTTGAGGCCTGCCGCGCCCAGGAACAAATTACCCATCAGGGCCAGGGCTATGCCGACCGAGCAGATCAGCAGGTACTTCCACGTGGCCTCAAGCGAACGCCTGTGGCGGTGGAAATATATGAGCGGCGCGCTCAAAAGGGTGGTGGCCTCCACCGAAGCCCACAGAAGGCCCATGTGCCGGCTGGCCGTCACGGCGGTCATCGAAGCGAGGAAGAGGAGCAGGCAGCCGGTGAACACTGCCTCGGGCGCGTTAGTAAAAATAGACCCGTCACCGAAGTCCTCGCCGGGGTCGCGCTTCTCCGAAGCCAGGTAGGCGACGGCATAATGCGACGCGCCCAGGAACAGCAGCGAGGTGATCCCCAGAAAAAAAACTCCCAGGGAATCGTAACCGAACCAGGCGGAAACCTCGGCCTGCTCTCCGGAGGCCAACCGCGTGTAGATAACGAGCGCCGTAAGAAGAAAATGCAGGCGGGCTGTCCAGAGAAGCAACTGGCGGCGCGGAGCGTCGCCGCGCATAAGAAAAGCCATAACTCCGGAGGCCAGCGGCAGCAGCAACAGTGATTTTATCATTTGCCGTACTCCCCTCGGCGCCAGTCGTTGAGCTCCGAGAGTTCCGCCGTATCGATGTGGTCGAACTCCCTGCTTATATGGAAGATGGCTATGCCCATCACGAACACCGCCACGAACACGTCCAGGAGTATAGCAAGTTCCACCATCATCGGCTGCTCAACGAAGAGTGCCAGGCCGAAGATATAGATCCCGTTCTCTATCACTAGATAGCCCAGCACCTGCGAGATAGCCTTGCTGCGCGTGGTTATCAGCAGGAACCCGGTAAATATAGTGGCCAGTGAAGCCGGCACTATCCACGCGACATGCGTCTCGGGGAGGGGAAGGCGCGAGCCCAGCCAGGACGCTGCGACAAAGGCCCCGAGGCAGAGCAGTATGGAGGCCGGATAGCTGATCAGCGGCTCCACATCCTTGCGCGCCCCGGACTTGTCGCGCGCCCGCATAAGGAGCCAGGGGAAAACCGCGCCCTTCAGCCCGACGATCACCGCTGCAAATAGCACCGCCCTCGCGTGCGGCGCTCCCGAGGCGGCCAGCAGCGGCAGCAGCCCGGCCACGACGCCCTGCAGGGCCACCAGCTTGATGCAGTAGGAAAGAGAGCCCGCCACTGCCAGCGAAAGGTCCAGCAGCACGATGAAAACGATAGTAAGTTCCGCGAAGGTATGCATTTAGTTTCTTTCCCGGCCTGTCATCCTTTCACCGGCCTTCCCATTTGAAAAATAAGCGCCAGCGCCGAGAAGGCAAAGGCCGTAATGAGCATATACGGCACATTGATGAGGCGCAGGCGGGCCATCACAGATTCGACCAATCCTACCCCTACGGCCACGCAGAGCATCAGCAGCACGAATAGACCGCAGTCGCAGGCCCAGGAGCCGGAATGCGGCAGCAGCATCGAGCCTATCAGCGAGCCGAAGAGCCACAACTTAAGCGAAGCCCCGTAAAGGATGTAGCCGAGATCCGGGCCGCTATGGTCCAGCGCCATCGCCTCGTGTATCATGGTCAGCTCCAGGTGGGTATTCGGATCGTCTGCCGGCACACGCGAGTTTTCGGCCAGCAGAACTATAAAGAACGAGACCGTCAGCAGCGCCAGCACAGGTGCGGCCGCGCGCCAAGTATCCCCGGTGAGAGCGGCGAACATCCCCGGCAGGGAAGTATGCCCGGTAATACGCGCCAGCGCCGCCAGCCCCAGGAAAAAAGCCGGTTCGGAAAAGACCGCGAACTGCATCTCGCGGCTTGAGCCCATTCCCTCGAAAGCCGACCCCGTGTCCAGCGCGGCCAGCACGGTGGCGAACCTTGCCAGGCCCAGCAAGTAGATGATGAAAATAAAGTCGCCGTCGAAAGCCAGGAAAGAGGGCCTGCCGGCGAAAGGCAGGACCGCCAGCGCCGTAACCAGAGCGGCCACGCCCGCCACCGGCCCGGCCCTGAACACCCAGGTAGTGGTGCGGCTGTAAACGGGGGTCTTATTGAAAAGCTTATACAGGTCGTAGTAGAGCTGGAGAAGCGGGGGGCCCTGGCGCCCCGCGAAGAACGCTTTTACGCGGTTGATCACTCCGGGCAGGAGCGGCGAAAGGATCATTACCGCCAGGTACTGGGAAATAGGCTTTACAATTTCCATAGCAGAAGCCCCATGAGCGTGACCACGATGTACATTATATAGATCTGAAGGCGGCCGTGCTGCAGCCAGCTGAACCTGTACGCCAGCTCCCTTATGCGGAAAGCCGCGGGGGCGTAAAGTTCATTGTAAAAAACCGCCTGCGCCTCGCGCGAGAAGGAGGCCTTGCCGGGGAAATATTCCGAGATAACGGGGTACTGGCCTATCTTGCGGAGTATGGGCTGGAAAAAATCCGTAAGCGGCTGGGAGAAAGAGGAGGCGCCGTACTGCATACGGGCCGTGGGGACGGCGTAGCCGCAGTCCCAGGTCACGCCTTCCGCCGGTTTTTTGCCGCGCAGGAAAACCTTCCTCTTGGCCGCGGCAATGGCCGCCATGGCAAGCAGCAGAAGGCCGCCGGCGGAAACATAAACCAGCGGCGCCGCGCCCTGGATACCGGCGGTAAAGCCGTAAAGCGGACCAAAGCCGGAACTTACGGCGAAAGCAAGGGGCCCAAGCAGGAAAGGAGCGGCAAGGCCGGACACCAGGCAAAGCAGCGCGAGCGCGCCCATAGCGAACAACATGAGAGGCCCGGACTCATGCGCCCCGGCGGCGCGTTCCGAGCGCGGCTCCCCCAGGAAGACAGTCCCTCCGGCGCGGACGAAGGCGGCCGCCGCGAGCACCCCGGCCACCGCCAGGACCAGCCCGGCCGCTACCCCCGCGAGCGCCACGGAAGCAGGGAAATTGATCCCCCGCAGCGCGCCCGCGTATATAAGAAATTCTCCAGCAAGACCGTTAAAGGGCGGAAGCGCGCAGGCGGCGGCGGAACCGGCCAGGAAAAACACGGCGGAAGCGCGCATACGTTTGGAGAGCCCGCCCAGGGCCTCCAGCTCCGCCGTTCCCGCCCCGTGCAGCACGGAGCCCGCGCCCATAAAAAGAAGGCCCTTGAAAAGTGAATGGTTGAAAACATGAAGCAGCGCCCCGGCGAAGGCCAGGGCGGCCAGTTCAGGCGCCCCGCGGGTTACGCCGATGACGCCAAGCCCCGCAGCCAGCAGTATAATACCTATATTCTCGATGCTCGAATATGCCAGCACCCTTTTCAATTCGTGCTGCGCCAGGGCGAAAAGAGCGCCCAGCACGCAGGAGCCGGCGCCGATAATAAGAAGCGCCCAGCCCCACCACTCTTCCCAGGGCCGCAGGAAACCCAGTATCCTTATGATCCCATAGATGCCCGTCTTTATCATCACGCCGCTCATCACCGCGGAAACCTGGCTGGGGGCGGCGGGGTGAGCCTCGGGCAGCCAGACGTGCAGCGGGATGAAACCGGCCTTCAGCCCGAAACCGCAAAGGGCCAGGAGGAAAACGGCCGAAGCTGCGGCGCGGGAAGGGGAGTGAAACGATGAAAAATCAAGCGTGGCCGAACCCGATCCGAGCAGCGCAAAAACCGCCATCAGCAGCAGCGCCCCGGCCCCGCCGGCGGCCAGGTATATGAACGCGGCTTTTCGCGTCTGAGCTTTTTCGTGTTCGAACAGCACCAGGATGAAGGAGGCGGCGGCCATCAGCTCCCAGCCCAGCATGAACAGCACGGCGTTCGAGGAGGTGAACACCAGCGCCATGGCGGCGGTGAGCGTATTGAAGGCGGCCCAGACCAGGCCCAGCGGCTTCCTGCCCGAGTAGGCCTTCAGATAATCCACTCCGTAGACGGCCGAGAGGGCGGTCAGCGTGAAGACCGGGACCAGGAAGAAAGCCGAAAGCGGGTCAAGCGTAAGGGAAAAGGACCCGAGCGGAACAGGCCAGGGGAGAGAAAGAGTTTCCGTCCTCCCCGACAACAGCGTTTGCACGGACGGTATGAGGCCGGCGATGGAAGCCGCCACCGCGCCGTAAGCGCCCGCGTCCTGCGCCCGCGACGGGCGTCCGCCAAGACAAAGCGCGGCAACGGCGCTTGCAAGGAGGATCACAAAAGAAAGCAGGACCAGTAGCATGGACTGTTAAAAAAGAACCTTATAAAGTTTGCGCCGTGAGGTGGTGTGTCGGGCCATCAATTACTGACCGCGGCGGCATATATAATCTAAAAAATAAGCCCTCCGCGTGTCAAACGCTCCCGTTTTATAATAGAATAAGCGAAGGGGGACATATGAAAAAATCCGCAAAACTACCGGGCCCGGCGCCTGCCAACCTTATCACGGACCCTCACCTGCTGGCGCAGATGCTTGACGCCATCACCGCGCCGGTATTCGCCAAAGACAAGCAGCACCGCTGGACATATCTCAACAAGGCCCTATGCGATTTCATGGGCCACGACATGGACGAGTTGATCGGCAAAAGCGATTATGATTTTTTTCCGAAAGAGCAGGCCGATGTTTTCTGGAAGCTGGATGACCAGGCCTTCAAAACACGCGGAGATAACATTAACGAAGAGTTTTTTACCGACGCTTCCGGAGTAAAACACACTATCGTCACGCGCAAGAAAGTTTTCAAGAACGCCAACGGGGACGACGTACTTATAGGCATAATCAACGATATCACCGAGATCCGGAAAGCCAACGAGGGCCTGCTCCTTTTCCGCACCCTGCTGGAGCGGTCCAGCGACGCGATCTTTGTGGTCAGCCCGGAGGACGGCTCTATTCTGGACGTAAACGAAACCGCCTGCCGCAGCCTCGGCTATACGCGCAAGACGCTGCTTCGCATGACGGCTAATGACATAATAGCCCCTCCCCTTGACCCGGATGAATGGCGGCACCTGCTGAAAGACGCGACGAACTACGGCACCCTGCTGGTTGAGCGCAGTCATCGCAGGTCGGACGGGACCACCTTCCCGGTGGAATCAAGCGTAAAAAGCATCGATATAGACAATAAAAGATACCTGCTGGCGAATGTCCGCGACATCAGCGAGCGCAAGAAGATGGAAGAGACGGTAAAAGAAGTCAAAGCGCTGCGCGGCCTCATACCCATCTGCGCCAAATGCAAGAAGATCCGGGACGATAAGGGGTTCTGGGAGAAAGTGGAGATCTACCTGGAAAAGCACTCTGACGCGCGGTTCACGCACGGGCTCTGCAAGGACTGCATGGAGGAACTGTACGGGAAGGAAACCTGGTTCAAGGAAGGCAAGGAGAAGGAAGGGGAGGAGTAAACCCTTTTGAAGTCGCCGCGCCGCATAGCCGGCAGCCCCCAGCTCAAAGTTTAGCTATACTCCGGCAGGCCACCAGGTCCGCCCCCAGGCCCAGGAAGTTCGGCGCTACCACGGCGCCGGCCTTTACCGGCGAAGTCACCACTATCCTTTTCACCGCTTCCATAGCCTCAAAAATACTGCCCTTGGGTATGGGCCGGGAGGTGCGTACCGGCAGCATTTTTAATTCCAGCCCGCGCGTCAGCACCGAGGTCGTGAGGGTGCGCATGGGGGATTCTATTTCCTGGCGGGCGTATTTCGCGCCGCGGGGGCACTTCTGGCCCGTTACGCCTGCTACGCGGGAACCGTCAGTCTCTATTTCCAGCCTGCAGCCCTGAGGGCATTCTATGCAGGTCATAATTCTTTTCATAATATTCCCGAACTTGCTTAGCCGCTAAACAGCTTTGCCCCCGGCAAGATATTCCGCGGCCATCCTGCCGGCCACGCCGCTGTCGCGCGTGACCCAGTCCACCAGGTCGTAGACCTTGCAGGCGTTGCCGCAGGCGAAAACTCCGGGAATCGAGGTCAGATTCACTTCCGCGGCTACCGGGGTGTTGGTTCTGCGGTCTATTTCGGCGCCAGCCATCTCAAGCAGTTCGTTTTCAGGGATAAGCCCCACCGATATCAGCGCCGTGTCGCAGGTTATCTTGAAACCCGAACCGGGTATATCCTTAAGCCCGTCGTCCACCCTGACCACGTCGACGCTCTCGACGCGGTCGCGGCCGCGTATAGCCGCCACCCTGTGCTGGAAGTAAAGCGGGATGCCGAAATCCTCAAGGCACTGCACGACGTTGCGGACCAGCCCGCGGCTGGTTTTCTGTATCTCCACCACCGCTTTCACCTTAACGCCTTCAAGCGCCATGCGGCGCGCCATTATCAGGCCTATGTCCCCGGAGCCGATTATAACGGCTTCCCTGCCGGGTATCCAGCCTTCAATATTGACCATCTTCTGGGCGAGACCGGCGGGATAAACACCGGCCGGGCGGGAGCCGGGAATGAGTATCATTTCACGGGTGCGTTCGCGGCAGCCGGTCGCCAGTATAACGGCCCGGGCTTTAACCTCTTCAAGGGCGCCCGGACGCAGGAAAGAGAGCTCCCTGTCTTTCGTGAGTTTTACCGCGAAAGAACGGAGGCGGACCTCTATGCCGGGATCCCCTTTTACCAGCTCTACGAAACGGTCGGCGTATTCAGGACCGGTCAGTTCCGCCTTAAAATGATGCAGGCCGAACCCGGGGTGTATGCATTGATTCAGTATTCCGCCCAGGTGCTGGTCGCGTTCGAGAAGGAGCACGTCCCCGACACCGGCCGCGCGCGCGGCCAAAGCCGCCGCCATGCCGGCCGGTCCGCCTCCCACGATAATCAGATCTCTTGTTTCCATATCGCTCTAAAGTCTTCAGTACTTTTCCAAATCTTTAACCTTCAATCTTAAATCTGATAATCTTCAATACTTCGAGCTGACAATCTTCAATCTTATAATCTTGAATCTTAAATCCTGAAATCCGTCAGTTCAGGCTCATCCCCGCCCACATTCCGCTGCGGTATATGAACGCCAGCATTTCCGGGGAAACATCGTTAAGGAAAGTCAGCATATAATCGCGGCGCCCTGACAGGGCCGGGGCCAGGCAGCAATCGCCGTCCTCTATGTCGTATATGGAGGCGCCTTCGCCGCCGCGCAGTTTTTTCTTCATGAACTTGCGGGCTTTAGACGCGGTCGGGCGTAAATAGATGAGGTTCATTCGCGTTCTTCCTTTATCAACTCCGAACCGGGTCCCCGTTTGGTTATGGCGGTGACGGGCAGCCCCAGTTCCTCCTGCATGATCTTCATGATCCTGGTGGTGCAGAACCCGCCGTGGCAGCGGCCGGCCTGGGCCCTGGTGCGGAACTTGACGCCGTCAAGCGTGCGCGCTCCGCGCTTGACGGCGTCGCGAACCTCCTGCGCCGAAACAAGCTCGCAGCGGCAGACTATGTCTCCGTACGAAGGATTTTTGCCTATCAGGCGGCGGGTTTCCTCGGGGGGTATCTGGAACAAATGCGCCGGGCGGGGCCGGGCTCGCTGGAATTCCTCCCTGGGCTCAAGCGCCAGGCCGTGCTTCCGCAGGATATCCGCCGCCATGACGGCGATAGCCGGGGCGGAGGTGAGGCCGGGGGACTGTATGCCCGCGACATTGACCAGCCCGGGTACGGGATCCTCGTGGCGTATCACGAAGTCCTTGCCGGAAACGGGGCGGAGGCCCGCGAAATAAGCGATGATGTCGCCGCCGGAAATGGAAGGCATCATGCGGCGCGCCCCGGCCAGCACTTCCGCTAGGCCTTCGTCGGAGGTTGACAGGTCCTCCTTGTCACCGATATCGTGCGCGGTAGGCCCTATCATCGGGTTGCCGTCGGAGGTCTTTATGATGAGTATGCCCTTGGAGGTCTTGGAGGGGAGAGGAAAAACAATGTGTCTGGCGATATGCTCGCGTTTTTTGTCCAGCAGGTACTCTTCGCCTTTGCGCGGGGTTATTTTAAAAGTTGCGGCGCCGGCCATGGCGGAGATCTCGTCGGCGTAAAGCCCGGCCGCGTTCACCAGGTACCTCGCTCGATAAACCTCGCCTCCGGCCACCACCTCGAAACCTTCTTTTCCCTTAACACGTATCGCTGTCACCTTATGCAAAACCTTCAGTTCCGCTCCGTTCTTCACGGCGTTCTCGATGAGGGCGTAGACAAAACGGTAGGGACTTATGATCCCGGCCGAAGGGACGTAAAGGGCGGCTTTAACGTCCGGCCCGAGATTGGGCTCGTTCTTATCAAGCCAGGCCCGGTCCACGATTTCAAGGCCCTTCACTCCCAGCGCCTCTCCCTCCGTCTTTATGTTTTCCAATTCCGGCAGGTCAGCCAGGTCGAACACTACTATCAGCTGCCCGCATTGCACAAAATTCAGGCCGAGGTCCCCGGACAACTCCTCGCGCATCAGGCGGTTGCCTTCGACACAAAGCCAGCCTTTAAGTGAGGTGGGGGGATTCTGCGTGCCCGCGTGGATTATCCCGCTGTTGGACTTGGAAACGCCGAAAGCGGGTTCGGCTTCCTTTTCAAGTATGAGGATCTTCAGTCTGTAGCGCGAGAGCTCCCGGGCTATGGCGGCCCCGGTTATGCCGGCGCCAACGATGATCACGTCATGGCTCATTGGGCTATTTTACAATAAAACCGCTATGGGCCGGGAAACCGGGACCGCGGGTCCGGACCCCGGGGCACATGGCGGCTATTTCATCGCGCCGAAAAAAACGCCTCAGGCGCACTGAGGTTGCCGCCATCCCAGATTCAGAACAGCCGCAGGTGTTCGAAAAGTATCTTCACACCTATCAATATCAGCACCAGCCCGCCCGCGGCCTCCATTTTGTGCTCGAAAAAATGGCCGCCAGCCGAACCTATCTTCACCCCGGCCACCGACATAAGGAAAGTGACCAGTCCTATTATAACCACCGGTCCCGCGATCGAGACCCGCAGAAGCGAAAAAGTCAGACCCACCGCCAGCGCGTCTATGCTGGTGGCGATAGCCAGAACGGTGAGGGCGCCGGTAGCGAACGGATTGGCCTTGTTCCCGCGCTCCGCCTCCCCCATTTCAAAAGACTCAAAGATCATCTTGCCGCCCACGGCGGACAGCAGGACGAACGCTATCCAGTGGTCCCAGCCCGATATAAAATCCTTCATCCCCGAACCGGCGGCCCAGCCCAGCACCGGCATCGCCACCTGGAAGCCGCCGAAGAACAGACCCATCTTGAGGGCATTAGGAAGATGCAGCCTCTTCATCGTAGCCCCGCTCGCCAGCGACACCGCGAAAGCGTCCATGGAAAGACCAAGCGCGATAAGCAGCACCTCGAGAAGTTTCATATCCAGATTATACAAAAGGCTGCGCCTGGAGCCCGCGGGCGGTATAGGTTACGGGGTGGCTATTAATAATGGCCATATCCTCGCCTTAAAGACTAAAACGAAAACAGGCGGACAGCCTTGCCGTACCGCGCGAGTTTTAATATATTAAGGCTATGACCCCATTAAGCCTTATCCGCCAGTTCATACAGGGCCTCACAAGCGACACCAACCCGCGCCAGATCGGCGCCGGCATAGTCCTCGGATTGTTCATAGGACTGATGCCCAAAGCCACCCTCACCGCCCAGCTCCTCATAGTATTGCTCATGGCCACGCGCGTCAACATCCCCATGGCCCTTATCACCGCCTGCGCCGTCAGCCTTGCCAACCCGCTCCTGGATAAAATAACGGACCCCATCGGCTACGCCCTGCTCACCAGTGAGACACTGCGGCCCCTGTGGACCAGGCTCTACAATACTCCCATCATCCCGTGGACCGGTTTCAACAACACCGTTGTCCCCGGCGGCCTCGTGCTGGGCGCGCTGCTGCTGGCCCCGGTATACCTGGCCGGCAAGCGCTTCGGAACCTTTTACAATGAAAGGTTCCGGGAGAGGCTGGTTAGATCGAAAATAGTAAAAGGCCTAAAAGCCTCGTGGGTGCTGGACTGGTACTTCAAGGGGGCCTTATAATGCGCCGCTCATATATCCTCCCCCGGCTGGTCCTGCTCGCCTTCGTCTGGGCTTTTTTCTTTTTTGCCTTCGACCCCCTGGTGAAGTGGGGGATAATAAAAGGCCTGGAAAAAGGCGCGAAGGCCAAAGTGGAAATAGCGGCGCTGCACACCACCTTCCTGCACCCGTCTTTGAGGCTTACCGGCTTCGCCGTGGCGGACTCCGGAGCCGAATACCGCAACCTGGTGGAGTTCTCCGAACTCTCCTTCTCCGCCGAAGGCGCGCCCCTGCTTGAGAAAAAACTTGTGGTGGACAACGCCTCGCTTTCAGGCCTGCGTTTCGGAACTCCCAGGAAAACCTCCGGCAAGCTTCCATTTGTCAGGGAGGCGCCTTCAGAGCTGGCGGAGGGGTTAAAGAAAGAAGCGGCCGGCTTCGCCCTGGAGCGCGCTGCCGACATAAAATCAGGAGTCATGGCGGATTACAAGATAAGCCCGGACGACCTCGGATCAGTGAAGCTCGCCAAACAGCTTGCGGAAGATTACAGCCGGGACTACAAGGATATTTCAGAGCGCCTGAACACCCAGAAGTACCAGGACGGCCTGAGCGCCCTGAAAGCCCGCTATGAAAAGGCAAAAGGCGAAAGCGACTTCGCCGAGCAGGCGAAAGAATACGCCGAGATCGCGAAAGAAGTGAAAGCGCTAACCGCCGAGTTCAAAAACGACAAGACCGGCGCCGAGGCCGCCCTGGCCAAAGCGAAAGATTCTTTCAAGGCCGTGGATGAGGCGCGCAGGAAGGACTTGTCCGCCGTTATGGCCAAGATGAAACTGCCGGCGTTCGACACCCGGTCCATAGCCCGTATGCTGGCCGGCCCGCTCATAGCTGAAAAAACGGCACAGTGCGTCAAATGGATGAAACTCGCCAGAAAATACATGCCCTCGAACGCCAAGGGGGTGCAGCAGAACGAGGCACGCAGAGGCCGCGTAGTGCATTTCCTGAAAGAGAATACCTACCCCTCCGTACTGGTGCGGAAGCTCGCCCTCTCCGGAGAGCTGGGCCTGGATGCACCGCTCGAGTACAGCGGCGCCATAGAGGGGCTTACCACGCAGCCGCGGATCTACGGCCGCCCCACCGTCGTGATGGTTAAAGGCGGCGCCGGAGCGCGCAGGCTGGATTTCAAAGCCTCGGTTGACGCCAGCGGGGCGCAGATAAAGACCGACTCGCGGCTGCTCTACGCGGGCATGCCGGTAAAGGAGCTGTTGCTGGGCTCGCCGTCGTCTTTCATGCTGAAAATAACCGGGGCCTCCGCCTCTTTTGACGCCGCGCTTAAGACCGATGGACAGCAGTTGGATGGCAAAGCTTCCATGCGCCTTGCCGGGGCTTCGTTCAAGCCGCAGGCGGACGGCATAAAGTCCGCGCCGCTCCGTTCGGCCCTGGAATCCTCCTTCGCCGGCATTTCCTCGGCGCTTATAGGGGCTGAAATAACCGGCACGATCAAGGCACCTGGACTTTCGGTAAACACCGACCTCGCCAGCGGCCTGTCCAAGGCCTTTGCCGGGGTAATGGGCGCGGAAGTTAAAAAGGCGCAGGACGCGGCCCAGAAAAAGATCGACGAGGCCCTTCAACCCTACCGTTCGAAACTGGACGGCCTGGCTGCCTCAAAAGAGGCCGAACTCGGAGCCAGACTGAAGGACACGGAAGGGAAGCTCGGAGCGGGCGGAGATGGCCTGTTGAAGAACCTCGTCCCGGGAAAGCTTAAACTGCCTAAATTCAAATTATAAGGATGGACCGCCTGAACCGCGGCTCCGGCCCGGCAACAAATATGGAAAACATAATACTCGACGTCAGGGAGCAGGATGAATTCGCGGCCGAGCATATAGCGGGTTCGGTCTGGGTCCCGCTGTCGCAATTCGCCCATATGGCCCCGGGCGTCCTCCAGGGCATGACCGGCAAAAAGGTCATTATCATGTGCCGCGGCGGGAACCGGGCGCGCCTCGCCAAAGAGCAGGTAAACAGGCTGGGCTTCGGCGGGCAGATAAAAACAGAGGTCTACGCGGGCGGATTGGTCGAGTGGAAAAAGCGGGGGAACCCCGTAGTCACAGGGAAGACCGGCCGCCTGCCGATAATGCGCCAGGTCCAGATATTAACGGGCGCGCTGGTTCTTTCCTCCGCGCTGCTGAGTTTAGCTTTTAACCCGCGCGTCGCGTGGGTGGCGGCCTTCGTCGGGGCGGGACTCGTCTTCGCCGGTATAACCGGCTTCTGCGGACTCGCGCTGCTGCTTGCGGCCATGCCCTGGAATAAAACCAAGCCCGAAACCGGCTGCAACGGCGGGTGCTGCGGCTGAACTTAATGGAAAAAGACAAACTTCCTGTCCTCTTCATAGGACACGGCTCGCCGATGAACGCGATGCTGGACAACCAGTTTACGCGGGCGATGGCGCGGCTGGGCGAAGGCCTGCCCAAACCCAGGGCCATACTCTGCGTTTCCGCGCATTGGCTTACAGAAGGGGAACTGCTCCTGAGCGGGGCCGCGGAGTTCGAAACAATATACGACTTCCGCGGATTTCCCGAAGAGCTTTACCGCATAACTTACGCCCCGCCTCCGGCCAGAACGGCCGCGGATAGAACTGCCGCTCTTTTTCGGCCGGCCCCTTTAATTACCGGCCGCGGTTTGGACCACGGGGCATGGACGGTCCTGCGCATGCTTTACCCGGGGGCGGATGTTCCGGTCTGCCAATTGAGCGTTGATTACCCCGCCGCCGGAAAATATCACTACGACCTTGGCCGCCGCCTGGCCCGGCTCCGCGGCGAGGGCGTCCTGATAATAGGGAGCGGCAATATAGTACACAACCTGGAGCTTATGGACCGGGACATCGCCGCGCCTCCGGAGGACTGGAACCTGGCTTTCGACTTAAAGGTTAAGGAATATATCGACGGCGGCCGCAGGGCCGAACTTGCGGCCTACGAAGATATGCCGGGCGGGAATCTGGCCGTTCCCACGGCGGACCATTACTGGCCCTTCCTGGTGGCGCTTGGCGCGGGCGGAGAAGACAAAGCCTCCTACCCCTACGAAGGCTATCAGCACGCCTCTCTCTCCATGCGCGCAATACAATTCGGCTAGGAACACGGAGCGTATAAAATAGCGCCCCGTAAAGCTTAACCTCAATATTCAGTTAGACTTCGGTGTCCGCGGCCTTCCCGCCGGGGAGGCCGCCCTTAAAGATCTATCCCGGTGATCGCCGGCTTGATACCGCCCGCGAGCGCGCGTATGGCCGGGTCTTTGGTGAGTATTATTATCTGCCAGCCTGTTGCCTCCTGGAAAGACGCCAGCAGTTTCAGCGCGGCCCCGGTGCGCGCCGGGTCCAGCGTGTAGAAAGGTTCGTCCAGCACCAGCAGGGCGGGTGACAATTTACCGGTTTTATCCGTCCTGGCTTTCTTCGCCATGGTAAGGCGCGCCGCAAGCATAAAGAGGTCCCTGGTGCCGGAGGAAAGCTGCTTTATCTGCCGGATGTTTCCGCCTGCGTCGCTAAGAGAGGCCTCGTGAGCGTCAAAGACCCTGAATTCGGTCCGGGCGCTCGGCAGTACCGCCGAAAGCGTGGCGGAAACCTCTTTACCCAGCTCGGTAAAAGCGAGCGCGGAACTATCAGCCAATTTATCAAAGATACCGGCGGCCAGAATGTAGGCCTGGATCCGCAGCTCCAGGGAAATGATATCGTCCGTGGCGGCGGCGATCTCGGTTTCGGCCCGGTTTATCCTTTCCGGCAGGCCCTCAAGACGGGCTCCCGAAGCCGCGCGCCTGGACTCCAATTCCCTGTCCGCCGCATTAACGGCCGCGGTAAGAGCATCTTTTTCGGCGACGAGCGTTGCCGCGCGTTTATTAAGACGCTCCAATTCCGGTTCATCGGCCAGGTCCGGATCCACGCCCCTGCGGTCCAGCGCTTCTTTTTCGATGAACAGGGTATTTTTCAGATCTTCATCGCCTGTGCTGCCGTTTTTCTGCCTGAAACCGGAGACGCTAAGGGCGAGCGCGCTTGCCCGCGCCGACGCGTTTTCATAAGCGCTGATTTTCCCGCGGTAATCCTCTTCGGAGGAGCAGCCGCGCGCCTTAAGCCAGGCTTCGGCGTCGGACTTCGCGGAGGCCTGGCCCTCTTTCAGGACCTCAAGGTTCTGTTCGGCCATTTTGACCCCTGCCTCAAGTACGGCGTTCTCTGCGGCCTTGGCGGAAAGCATTTCGAGGGCGGACGCGTAACCGGCCGCCGCGCCGGCTAAATAGACCCGCGCAGCTTCCAGATCCAGAGCCGGGAAGGGCTCCGGAGAAACACCGGCCCAGTCCGAGGCGAGCCCGGCCAGGAATTTCTTAACCTCGGCCGGAGCCCGTAAAGTCGAGACCGGCCGCGCGGACAGCGTAAGACCAACCCATACGGAAGCTATAAAAATAGCGGCCGCCGCGGCATAGGCTCCGGGATTACCCCCTGAATAAGCCACAAAACAGGCCAGCGCCGCTCCGGCTGCCCAGATGGCCCAGCGCACAGGGCGGCTGACGCGGGTTGAAGACAGCGGTTCCGAAGCGAAGGCGGTTACTTTCGCGGAAATGGACTCGGCCAGTTCTTTGCGCGGCTTTAAAGACCGTTCCCGTGAAGCCAACAGGGACAGCGCCGAATTCGAGGCGGAAAGCGCGGACCGTTTTTCCGACAACGCGGCTTCGGCGGAAACCGCGGCCTTTTCAGCTTCCAGCTGCCTGCCTTTTAACGCCAGGTAAGCCGGCGTCTCATTCCTGGCGAAGGCGGCCAGGGCAGCAAGCTCGTCACCCGCTTCTTTAAATTCCCGCAGGGCCTTTATGCCCGCCAGCGCGGCCTTAAGCTTACCGGCTGAGGCCAGCTTATCTATCTCTCCTTGCAGCGCCTGGAGCTCCGCCGCCTTGGCCGCCAGCGTTTCCTTTTTATTTTTAATGGCGGCCTCCAGCTCTGCCTGTTCCGCCCCGCCGCCAATTATCGAATCCCGCCTGGACTTCATTTCCGCCAGCGCGGTTTTAGCTGCCCCAATGACTTTTTGAAGACCTAAAATTTCAGCCTGCGCTGAATCTTTGCTCTTAGTTTCCGCCTGGTACCGAAGCCCGGCCGCTATCTGTTTAGGGTCCAGCCCGGAGGTGAGAAGGCGGCTTTCTGCTATTGTCTCCCATGACTTTCCTTTGGCCGCGGTTACGCTGATATCTCCGCCGCGCACGGCGAAGATCTCAAGGAATTCAGTAGAGTCGAAGGACAAGGGAGCGGAGCCTTTTTCCCAAATTAAAGAAGAATCGCGCTGCGCTCCGTAGCGCTCCTCAAGACTCTTCCCCGCCCGCCGGTCTTTTTTCCTTGAGTCCGGGCAAAGGTTGTGCAGAAGCGCGTCGAATATAGTGGTTTTCCCGGCCTCGTTCGGGCCGGTGATCACGGTGAAAGAGCCAAAGTCCAGGGGGGGATATCCGGAGAATTTGCCGAAATTATTCAGCGCAAGGCTTTTTATCATTGGGCCCCCGCTATGCGCCCGGCCAGCGCTTCAAGCCCGTATTGCCGCGCCAGCAGCCAGCGCCGGTATTCGGCGCCCTGCGGCTCAGCGGGTTTCACCAGGTCTATTTCGGCCAGGAAAGCCCTGGTGAGGCCGTTGGAGGAGAGATCTGCCGCTACGATGGGCTCCGGCTCGACATAAACCTGGCGGGCCCGGGCTTTCAGGCGCGCGCAAAGGGAAGCCCCCGAGGCCCTGGCCGCGTTTTCGTCTTCGACGACCCCGGTCAGCCTGACGCAGACAAGATCGAGACTTCCTATCCCGTCCTCAAGTCTTTTTACCGCGGACTCCGCCGGCGCGCCGTTAAGTTCCAGCGGCAGGGCGTATTCCCGGTATTGCCCGGCCGACTTTATTTCCACCCTGCGCGGGGTCAGCGAAGATCCGCCGGTTTCTATCAGGCATACGGACCTGGGGCCAGCCTCCCGCGGGTGGGCGCGCCAAACGCGGGGAGAGCCGGGGTAGCAAACCACGGCTCCGCCAAGCGCCTGTTCGCGGCCGGCGTGCACATGGCCCATTGCGGCATAGTCTATCGAAAAAAAACTGAAAAATCCGTCGTCTATTACGCCGGCCTTCGCGTCGGCTTCGGCGTCCGGCCCTGTGTATATGGTCGAATTGAGGGCGTGAAGGACGGCCACGCGCGCGGCCCCCGGCTTTTTTTGGGGGATATTCCAATCCCGGTAGCCGTCGTAGTTTGCAGCGTGCGGCACGCAGAGGAACTCCACGCCGCCCGCCTCCGCCAGGGCAAAGGGAGGGCGGGCATAAAACTTGACGGGATCCAGGTTATAGGCCGAGAGGTCCGCCGGTCCTCCGCGCATTTCGTGGTTCCCGGGAATATATACGATTTCGCAGCCGGAGTCCGACAGCGGTTTCAGCCTGAGACAGACTTCCCTGCGCAAGGCCTCGAAATCGGCGAAGGAATCGAACAGGTCCCCGGAGATGACAAGACAGCGGACCTTCTCGGAAAGCGCGAGCGCTATTATCTCGTCGAGCACCGAAAAGCAGTAGCGCTGCTCTTCGCCGCCCTTCAGGTGCAAATCCGCGGTATGCAGGATCTTTGTCATAAGCCTTACGGGGATATTGTATAAATTATGGCACAGGCGCACATTTCCGGGGACGGGGCGGATTGCCAAGCCGGGGATGAAAAGATAAAATTATTGCCGGCGCGGCTATTATAACCGCCAGCGGTGAAAAGTTTTTGTATACTATCCTGACTATGGAAGGAAAACCGAGAATAGTGATACTGGAGGACAACGAGATATTCGCCGCCCTTCTCTCGGCAACGCTCGACGCCGATTTCGACATAGCCACGGGGAGCAACGGCCTGGACGGCCTGCGGCTCTGCCGGGAAGCCATTCCCGCCCTGGTAATAACCGACATAGGCATGCCCGAAATGGACGGCATACAGATGCTCGCCGAGTTCCAGAAGTACCCTTCGCTAGCCTCGGTGCCCGTGGTAGTGATCACGGCTACCCATTTCACACACCGCAACCGCAACGAGATAGCCCGTTTCCCGCAAGTTTGCCGCATGCTGTGCAAGGACGACAGCGTGGACAGCATCACTGCGGAGGTCAGGAAGATACTCGGACCGGGACCGCGCCCGGCCAAGCCCTGACCGACCCGGCCGCCGGAAGCTGCCCTTCTCCGCTGGATAGACCTCCCCGTTTTCCCGGACTTGAAGGACCTTGACATTTATCCCGCCTTTAGAATATCCAGCCGGCCGGGCCCGGCGGGCCGGTGAAGCCGCGGCGCTCGCTTTCTTTGAGCCCGCAAATATCGTAGACTAGCGAATATCGGTTAACAGGAGGGAAAATGAAAAAGATCGTTACTGCATTATTTATATTCGGTCTGCCCATGGCGGCGAACGCCATGTGCATGCACGGCGGCGGCCGGGGCTACGGCAGCTGGCACGCGTCAGGCGCTTTTTACGCCGCGCTTGCGGTTATCGGTTACTGGGTGCTGCACCACGCGGTCAAAGAGACCGTGAACTGCGTGAAGCGCGCTGGCCAGGTACTGGGCTGGGTACTTTTAGTTCTGGGCCTGCTGGGCCTTGTCTGGGGAATAGGCGGCAGGATCAAGACCCTCCGGCACCACAGGATATGTCCCGAATCCATGATGCAGCAGAACGCGCCGGAGATGCCGGCTATGCCCGAGATGGGGAAAATGCCCGGCATGGGCAAGCCGGAAGCCCCTCACAAGAAGATCTGATAAAAGCCGCTTACCGGGGTTCTGCCTCGGCATAAAGCTTCTCGAGTATCTTCACCATGGCCATGGTGTCCTGGCCGCAGTAAACCTTAAGGTCCCGCCGGGTCTGTTCAGCCTCGGCGGGATTTAATTTCCCATATACCATATTGCAGTAGGCGAGCTGCGCCGCGCCGCCGTTCCCTATGGCCAGGCCTTTGTATGACATACCGGGCACCAGCGCGGGCAGTATTACTTTTATGGAGTACCGGCCCCGGAACTGCGGGTCGACGTATGCCTGCCGCTGGAATGGGTTCATCAGGTCCAGCATGCGCTCCGCAAACCCGGCGAGCGCGCCCTTCAGGGCCGGAAAGTCCCCGGCAAGTTCTTTAAGACGCGCCGCCTCGAAAGCGGCGTTATAAGCCAGCAGCGACCCGCCGGGGCCGATGCTTTTTATCAGGAAGGCGATAAGCCCGGGCCTGGGATCCCCGCCCGGATCGCCGAGATATTCAAGGTGGCGCGGTTCGGCGCCAGGCGCGTCCTGTATGTGCAGTGAAGCCTGGAAGGGGATCTGCTGGTAGGGGCGCGAACCGTCATAGAGCGGTATGGCGGGCATCAGCGTTTCAAAGTCCAGGTGGTATAACGGGTATTTCAGGCTTTCAAGGAACTCTGACAGCGCGGCCCTGTCTATCACGGGGCGTCCGGACTTTTCTGTCCGCAGGTAAAGCTTCTGCGCATCGTTCAGGTCGAAGGTTTCAGGCACATCGCGGAAATTCATTATACCCATAGCCTTGAGCGTGTTCTTCTTTTCCCAGGAGAGGCGGGGGATGTCGTAGATGGAATATTCCGGCACGTTCTTCCAGCAATGGGCGCGAAAGCCGCACTCGTACGGCGCGGAACAATGGCGGCCTATGGAGATCTCCGGCTCGCCGGTTTCGCACAGCGCCTCTATGAACCTGCCCAGGTCCTCTTTTACCGCGGGCATAATGGCGGACGTCTCCGCCGTGATGTCTTTTTTTCTGAAGAACTTTTTAGGGTCTACAGCCCCCTGTTTCACAAATTCCCTGTTTATGTGCATCAGCCATACTTTTTTTATTTTTATGCCGGCCTCCTCCAGCACATAGCGCTGAAGGGCGGCGTCCGGCAGGTGCTCCTCTCTGACATCCGTCGAGCTTTTTACCTCTATCAGGTCCCAGCCCGAGTCCGCGTTCTTTTTGAGCATGTCGCAGCGGATTAGCGCGCCGCCGGCGGCGAAGGCGCCTTCGTATATCAGCTTCGCTCCGTTCTCCATAAGCCAGGCCGTGTGCTTCAGGGCGTGCTGCAGCTGCCTGTGGTCGAAAGCCACCAGCCTGCCGCCTTTATAATAGCCCCGGGACAGTTCGTCCACGGCGTGCCCCTCGTCGAAAAGCCTCTGCGTGCCGGGGTCGACCGGCGGCAGGAGGTCCTTCCGGCAGTTGTAAAGCCACAGCCTTTTAAGGCACTGCAACCCCATCATGAACTGCGATTTGGAAATGCGCTTAGCCATAGGTCCTCCGTGACCCGCATAAGATCCGCGGCAGAACGAACGCAACGAGGCTGGACGGCGGGTCGGTTATCCGGGGCACATGAATAGTCTAGCATGCGGCCGCGTCAGCGTAGTGTCGCGGACGCATAAATGTTTTTGGGCCGGGTTCACTGGGGGGAGGCTACGGGGCCGTATGCGCGGCAGTAGTTCTGAAGTATGAACTGGCCGGAGCCGGCGGTTATATCCCGCACAGTGCAGGCGTCGGAATTGGGGGGGCAGAACCTGGCCAGATCGTCGTTAGCCGCCAGATGTTCCTGGCAATGGTCGCATATGGCGGCCAGCGTTTTAAGGACTTGCCTGCGTTTTTCATCCAGCAGCATATCCATGAATTTTTTCGCATCGCCCTTCATGCGGCCCGAGAAGGTGCGCGTTGGATAGACCAGGCTGATCATGGGTTTACAAAGCTTGGGCCAGGAATCGGGCATCGCCCCGGCGGTGCCGTAAATGATCTGCGTGCGGCTGAGCACCAGTGCGCGCTCGGACTTGGGCGCGCTCATGGCCGGCGAATATTTGCTGTGCGAGGTGAAACCCGCGAAAAGATCGAAATAGGACAGGCAGGCGGAGGCGTCCGGGTAAACCCGTTCGCGTCCCGGACCGGTTATAAAGGCGCCCTTTACGTCGCCCTCGCCCACGAAGAAAAAACCAAGCACGCCGGGCCGCATAAGGCTGTTCATAACTTCCTCGGCCGTAAGGTCGGAGTAATGTTCGACCTCGGCATTCGGGTAGAGGAGCGGCAGCCCGTCAAGAAGGACAGACGTCACGTCATTGCATGCCTTCGCGCTTATCACGTCCTTCATTTTCCCGGCCGGAGAGCAGCTGCCGGTGTAAACGATAAGTTTTCCCGAAGCGCAGAAATTCAGGGGGGGCATCGCGGTGGCCGCGGCGCCGAATGGCTTGAATTCGGCGCGGGCAGGGGCCGGCGCCACGCATAAAAGCGCCGCTACCGCCAGGAGGCCGCAGACCAAAGGTTTTCGCATCAGTATTTTCCCTTCCGCAAGCCGCAGGCTTCCGGTTATCCCTGCTGTGAACCGCCTTTACGCTCTAATCCGACAAGATAACTGTAAAAGGTATTTTTCCTTATCGGCTTGGTCAGGTAATCGTCGAAGCCTGCATTGTGCGCCTTGTCGATATCCTCGCGGGTGGCCATGGCGGTCAGCGCCACCACCCGCGTCTTGGCGCGGTTCTCGGTCTTTTCCAGCTCGCGCAGCCTTCGCACGGCCTCGAAACCGTCCATGCCCGGCATCTGTATATCCATGAACACGACGTCGTATTTCCCGGAGCGGAATTTTTCGAGCCCGCGGGGACCGTCTTCGGCCAGTGTGAGCTGCACGCTGGTGCCTTTCAGGAAGGAGGACATAAGTATCCGGTTGTCGTCGGAATCGTCAACGATAAGGAGCGAGATCGGGGGAACCTGTCCCTTTGTGATATCTCCAGCGGGCGCGGCGAAGAACTCCACGCGGCCGCCGGCCAGCATCTCCAGCGCCCCCTGCAGCAGCGACTGCTTGCGCACCGGCTTCACAAGGTGCGTCTTTACTCCCAGGGCGCGGAAATCGTCCTTCTTGAAGCGCACAGTATCCGAAGTCGCCACCGCCACAGCCGGCTTGGGCTGGATGGCATCTTCGGACATGAGCCTGCGGCAGAACTCGTAGCCGTCCATGCCGGGCATGTTGAAATCCACGAAGACGCCGCTGAAAGGCTGCCCTTTCCGCTGCGCCTCAGCTATCTTGGCGAGGCCGGCAACACCTTCGGGGGCGTCTTCCGAGGAAGCGCCCCAGCTCTGTATTATCTCGCGCATGATGATGCGGCTTGTCAGGTTGTCGTCAACCACGAGGAAACGCAGTCCTTTAAGTTCTTTAACATCGATCTTAGGCAGGTAAACGGCCGTTTTGTCCTTCTGGAAGCCGAGCTTCAATGTAAAATGGAAAACCGTGCCTACTCCGGGCGTACTCTCCACCCAGATCCGGCCGCCCATCAGCTGCACCAGCATCTTGGAAATGGGCAGCCCAAGTCCCGTCCCGCCGTATTTGCGCGTAGTGGAAGAGTCGGCCTGCATGAATTTTTCGAACACGGAATCCAGTTTATCAGCGGCTATCCCGATACCGGTGTCCTGCACCGAAAACATGAGCACCAGCTCGCAGACCTTGCTGACGAGTTCCTCAAGGTTGAAGGGTATCTTCTCCATCTCCACCTTGCCTGCCTCTATCTTGGAGATGTCGAGTATATTGTTTACGAGGGAAAGCAGGGCGTCGCTGGCGCTGCGTTGAATGCTCAGGTACTGCCGCTGTTCCACGTTGAGAACGGCCTCCTCGATAAGCTCGGACATGCCGACTATTGCGTTGAGCGGGGTGCGTATTTCGTGGCTCATGGACGCGAGGAAATCGCTCTTGGCGCGGTTGGCGCTCTCAGCTTCGGCCTTCGCCAGGAGCAGCGCGTCCTCCGCCCGCTTGCGCTCGGTGATATCGATCATCACGGTCAGGAAGAACTGTCTGTTCTGACTGCGGATCATTTCGCCCGAAAAGAGGCCGTAGAGCAGCGTGCCGTCCTTGCGCCGCACTTGCAGTTCGAAGTCCTGAACGCGGCCTTCGGCTTGCAGCCTGTCCGCCACCGCTTCCTGCTGCCCCGCCTGGGGGAACAGGCCGAGCTCGGCCGCGGTCCGGCCTATGAGTTCGCCCCGGGTGTAGCCCAGGGTCTTGATGAAGGCCTCGTTTACGTCCGAGAAGCGCCGGTCCGGGAGAGAGGAGATAGCCATAAGGGCCGGGTTGTTCCTGAACAGTTTCTCGAAGCGCTGCTGCGCTTCCTGCTGCGCCGTCAGGTCCTTCGACAGGCCGAAAATACAGTCGCTGCCGTTCCATTTCCCGAACCAGACCCGCGTTTCTACGGGCATAAGCGAGTCGTCCTTCCTGACTAGCGGCAGGGGGCAGACGTCCTTTTCGCCGCGGAACATGGCCGCGAAAACAGCTTCGGCTTCGGCGCGGGAATCCTTAGGGTGAACGTCCAGGATCCCCATGGCCGACAGCTCTTCGGCAGAGTAACCCAAATTCTTAGTCACCGCGGAATTGGTGAAAAGGATGCGCCCGGCCTTATCGCCCACGAAGATCAGGTCCCCGAGGGATTCGAAGAAGGTGCGGAAGTTGGCCTCGCTCTCCTGAAGCGCCGCGGCCGCCCGCCTGCGCTCCGTGATGTCGAAGAAAGTCACTACGGCGCCGGAGATATCGCCGTCCTTTCTCGTGGGATAAGACCAGTATTCGGCGGGGAAACAGGTGCCGTCGGCCCGCCAGAGCACTTCGTCGTCCACGTGCGCGTTCTCGCCTTTTCTGAACGCCTGGAAGATGCGGCATTCCTCTACGGGGAAGGGCGTCCCGTCGGGGCGCTTATGATGGATCTGCCAGTGCATGTTCCTGCCGAGCAGTTCCTGCGGGCTTTTGTACCCGAGCAGCCTGACGCAGGAATCATTGCAGAAAGTGCAGTCGCCTTTAAGGTCTATGCCGTATATAGCCTCGGCGGTGGAATTCAGGAGCAGGCGCATTCTGTCTTCGCTGTCGCG
>CAISZM010000033.1 GCA_903889965.1 uncultured Elusimicrobia bacterium | reverse complement strand
CCTGGCTTTCCTTTGCTTTCCGGGCAGCTGCTGCCAATTATAAATGTCAAAAAAGACTATCTTTATAATAGACGCGCACGCGTTCCTGCATCGCAGCTATCACGCGTTGCCTAAATTGACAACCTCCAGAGGGGAGCCGGTCGGGGCGCTGTACGGTTTCCTGCGCCTGCTTCTTAAGATTAAAAAAGAGCACAAGCCGTACTACGCGGCCGTTTGTTTTGACGCGCCAGGCGGTACTTTCCGCGATGTCATTTACGCCGAGTATAAAGCCAACAGGAAAGAGATCGAACCCGACCTGCTGGCGCAGCTTAAAGCCGCGCCTGAATTACCGAAGGCCGTGGGGCTCAGAGCCGTGGTCCTGCCAGGCTATGAGGCGGATGATATCATCGCGACTCTGGCGCGCAGGTTCTCGGCCGCAGGGTACGAAACCGTCATCGTGACCGGCGACAAGGACGCCGCCCAGCTGGTGGGGGACGATATAAAACTCTGGGATGGCAGCGCCGCTTCATTTTCGGGTGAAGCGGAGGTGAGCGCCAAATTCGGCGTAAAGCCTTCCCAGATAGCGGATTATCTGGCTCTTACCGGCGATTCTTCCGACAATGTGCCGGGCGTGGCCGGTATAGGACCTAAGGGCGCGGCCAAGCTTCTGGGCGCGTATGGCGCGCTGGAGGCGGTGCTGGCCGCCGCTTCCGATCCGCGGCAGGCGATCAAAGACAAGCTCCTGGCCAAGGTGGCCGGGCATAAGGATGAAGCCGCGTTATCCAAGCGGCTGGTCACCCTTGAGGGCAAGGCTCCCGTAGAAGGAGATATCGATGAATTTGAGGTTAAAGCCCCTGACGCCGCTCTGTCCGGCGAGCTTGCCCGGCGCTACGAATTCAGGGACTTGGCCGCCATCACCCCGCAACAGACCCTTTTCGACGCGCCGCTGACGGACGAGATACCGCTTTCTGAAGTGCTGGCGCGCGGAAAGACTGACGGTTTTATCTGCCTCGCCTATTCCTCGGGTGCCGTCTGCGCCGGCTCGGAACTGGGCGCGGCTTATTTTGCTCCAGGGGAGCTTAAAGCCGAAGACAAGACCGGCCTTTCCGTCCTGGTGCAGGATCTCCGGGTCTTTAAGGTCGCGGCAGGCCTCAAGAGCATTCTCCATCTGATTAATTTTGAACCCACCCGCGAAATAAATAATTTATTCGAACTTGAGATCGCTCATTCGCTCTTGAGCGCGCGCAAGACCGATATCGCCAAACTTATCTTTGAGAAGACCGGCGCCCTGCCACGGGAAGAAGGCTCAAGGGAAGAGCTCCTAACCGCCGCCGGGGCGATGGCGCGCATCTACCCGGACATAAAGAGAGAACTTGCCGAAGCCGGGATGGAAAAAGTCTATTCCGAATTGGAGCTGCCGCTGATCCCGGTGATCTACGCGATGGAAGCAGCGGGCTTTAAAGTGGATACCGGGATGCTCAGGGAACTCTCCGCCGATTTTGAGGGCAAGCTGGCCGCTATAGAGGCCGAGGCCGAGCGCCTGACCGGGCACAAGGTGAACCTGAATTCCCCCAAACAGCTGGCCTGGCTTTTATACGAGAAGCTGAATATCCAGCTGGATGACGCGCAGAAAAAAATGTTCAAGACCAAGGACGGGTACTCGACCGCGGAAGAAGTTCTCACTTTCCTTAAACCGGCCCATCCCGTGATAGAAAAGCTTCTGGAATTTCGCGAGATCTCAAAGCTTAAATCCTCTTTCGTGGATAATCTTCTGGCCGCGGCTGACGGGGGCGGGCGCGTGCACAGCACATTCGAGCAGGCCGGTACGGCCACCGGCAGGTTCTCAAGTTCCAAACCCAATCTCCAGAATATTCCGGTGCGCTCCGCTTACGGACAGCTGGTGCGCCGCGCCTTCCGAGCCCGGAGCGGAAGCTCGCTGATGAGCGCCGACTATTCGCAGATAGACCTGCGGGTGCTCGCCCATGTTTCCGGCGATAAGAACCTGATTTCGGCTTTCCGCGCCAACGAAGATATCCATTTGCGCACGGCCTGCGAGGTTTTTCACGCCGTCCCTGAGCTGGTCACCAAAGAGATGCGGCGCTCGGCCAAGGCTATAAATTTCGGCATCGTTTATGGCCAGACGGCGCAGGGCCTGGCCAGGGAACTTGGCATTCCCAGGACGGAGGCTGCCAAATACATAAAACATTATTTCGAGGTCTATTCAGGTGTTAAATCCTGGATAGACGGCACCATAGAGGCGGCTAAAAAGGCCGGGGCCGTCACCACTTTCACCGGACGCCGGCGGGCCGTGCCGGATATTAACGGCTCCAACGGCAATATGCGCGCGTTCGCCGAGCGCGTGGCCGTGAATACCCCCATCCAGGGCGGTTCCGCCGATATAATAAAGAAAGCCATGATAGATATTCACGCGAAAATAAAAGGCTCAGATAAAATAATCCTGGTGCTGCAGGTGCACGACGAACTGGTTTTCGAGGTCAATGCCGGTTCCGAAACCGAGGCCGCGCTCCTGATAAAAGAAGGCATGGAGAACGCCTTCAAGCTTGAAGTGCCGCTAAGGGCCGATATAAAAGCCGGTCCCAACTGGCAGGACATGAAACCTGTTCTGTGAACAAGTTCAGTGACTAGTGACCAGTGGTTAGTGGGCCGGCCGCCGCTCAGACAGATTATATTACAGCTATTAAAGTTTAAATCAAACTAGTGAGGTTTTTATGACAGAGCCACAGTCCGCTACTATCTCCCGCTATCTGCTTTACCGGCTGAAGGAAGCCGGCATCAATCATCTTTTCGGCGTGCCGGGCGACTATGTCCTTGATTTTCTGGACGAGGTTATCGCCAGCCCGGTCCGGTGGGTAGGCACCTGCAACGAACTTAACGCCGGCTATGCCGCTGACGGGTACGCCCGGATGAAAGGCGCTGGCGCGGCCGTGGTTACCTACGGGGTCGGCGGCCTGAGCATTCTGAACGCCGTGGCCGGCGCGTATGCCGAGCGGGTACCCCTTATTATTATCAGCGGCGCTCCGGCGAGCCGGCGTCGCGAGGCGGGCGCCCTCGTCCATCACCTTATAACCGACTACTATCTCCAGCTGGAGGTCTTTAAGAAAGTCACCACCGACGCGGTCATCCTCCTCCGGCCGGAGACGGCCCCCGATGAGATCGACCGGGTGATCCGCAACTGTATCGTCCGCAAGCTGCCAGTGTACATAGAACTGCCGGCTGATCTCGCCCGCGCCGCCTGCCGCGCCCCCGGCCCGCTCTCACTTGCCCCGGCGGCGCGCTCCGATGTGGATAGCCTTAAGGATTGTGTCGCGGAAGCCGCCGAACTGATCAACCAGGCCGCCTCACCCTTAGTGCTGGCGGGCGTAGAACTATCGCGTTTCGGCCTTGGGGCCGACGCTCTCCGGCTGGTGGAAGAGGTTGAGCTGCCCTTCGCTACCATGCTCAGCAGTAAAAGCGTTCTTCCCGAACTGCATCCCCAGTTCGTTGGCCTCTACCAGGGAGCGTGGAGCCGGGACAGCGTCCGCCGGCAGGTGGAATCCTCCGACTGCTTGTTGTCGCTGGGCGTATGGATGACCGATCTCGACACCGGTTTATTCAGCTTAAAGATAGACAGCCGCCGGATGATCGCCGCCGCCAACGACCGCGTCCGCCTCAGGAATCACTACTATGATAATGTCCGGCTTGAAGATTTCGTCCGGGCCCTGATCCCGGCCATACGGCCGCGGACTTACCTGGCTTCCCATCCCGCCGCGACGAACCTTGTCCGGAAGCCCTTCACGGCCGAACCGGACAGGCCCCTTACCGCCCCGCGGGCCTACGAGCGCCTGAACTGCTTCCTCGACGACCGGATGGTCCTGCTGGCCGAACCGGGAGACGCTTTCTGTGCGGCACCGGAGTTCCAGATAGAGGAGGCGCGCAACTTCATAGTGCAGTGCTATTACTGTTCGATCGGTTATTGCACACCCGCCGCGCTGGGGGTGGGCCTTGCGGAGCCGGGGAAAAGGCCTGTTGTG
>CAISZM010000032.1 GCA_903889965.1 uncultured Elusimicrobia bacterium | reverse complement strand
GCAAGATCATCGTGGACACCTACGGCGGCGTGGCCCCGCACGGCGGCGGAGCTTTCTCCGGCAAGGACCCCACCAAGGTGGACCGCTCCGCGGCCTATATGGCCCGCTACATCGCCAAGAATATAGTGGCGGCGAAACTCGCGCGCGAGTGCACCGTGCAGCTGGCCTACGCGATAGGCGTGGCCGAACCGGTCGGCCTCTACGTGGACACGCACGGCACGGGGACGATAGCCGACGAGCTGCTGGCCAAGATAGTGCGCTCCAGTTTCGACCTGACGCCGCGCGGCATAATAAAAATGCTGAAACTTCGTTCGCCCATCTTCAGGAAAACCGCTTCTTACGGCCACTTCGGGCGTTCCGGTTTCGAGTGGGAGAAGACCGGCGCGGCGGCGATGCTCAGGAAAAAAGCGGCCGGGGCGCCCAAGAGCGAGTGCGCCTGCTGCTGCTAGGGGACGGATTAAGTTGATCGTGCAGGCGCCGCGGGCAGGGGTTTGCCGCGGCCCTGGGTTGGTACTAGGGGGAATGAACGTATGAAAATATTGCTTGTAGAAGACAACGCGTTGACCCGTTTCACCATGAAAGCCATGCTGAGCAGGCTGGGTCACGAGGTGGTCGCTGAGGCTGAGGACGGGGAGAACGCGGTCAGGTGTTTCAAGGAGTTCAAGCCCGACGCGGTCTTCCTGGACCTGATACTGCCCGGCAAGTCCGGAGTGGAGATACTGGCGGACCTGCGCGCCCTGGACCCCGCGGCCAAGGTCGTGGTGATAACCGCCGTGGAACAGGATGAGATAGACCGGCGGCTGGCCGATAAGGGAGTCGACTCCATACTGCGCAAGCCGTTCTCTTTCGAGGAATTTAAGACGATGATGAGGACCCTTGCCGGAGAATAAAGTTATCATGGACGTAAAAGCCTGCCAAATGCTGGAGCGTATCGCCGTTTCCAGCCTTGAAAAATGCGCGGCGAAACTGACCCGGATCTCGGCCGGGAAGTGGAGCGTGGCGGGCGCGCGCGTAGTCTGGCGCAGCATGGAAGAAGCGGTGATCGAACGCGGAAAGGGCGGGGCCGGCGAGGCGGTATACTTCGAGGTTAAGGGCGAGCATCCCTTCACTTCCATGGCCGTTTTCAGCCCGGCGGACATAGAGGCTATCTCCCACGGTTTCCTCGGTTTTTCCTTTTCAAAGCTGACAAAGCTGAATAAAGCGCAGGAACTGCTTCTTTCGGAGCTTGGCAATATAATCCTGAATTCTTTCATAAGCGCTTTTTCCAACGCGCTGAACCGCAGTTTCCTCCCCTCCGCTCCGAAGAGCGTGCGCGGGGAGGCGAAGGCGCTCCTTGAGGCCCTGTGGACCTCGTTCGAACCAAACCGGCGCCAGGGCCTGGTCACGGTGACGATGGACCTCCGTTGCCAGGATAAGGTGACGCGCGTCGAGGTCATATCCGTACTCTCGGAAAGTTTGGAACGAGAGGTGATGAATGCCGCCTCGTCCGCGGTCAATCGGGCCGGGTAGGATAACCAGGGGAAACAACATGAAAACGCTTCTTTTGCCGGTTTTTTCGTTCTGTCTTTTAGCCGCCGCGGGAGCCGCTCCGGCCTGCGCGCAGAGCGAGGTTTTGAAGGTCGACTGGGAAGTTTCCAAGCTGGCCGGGCAGGGCAGGGCGGCCTATGTTCCCGTCACGGAGCTGCGCGCCTCCCCGGACCTGAAATTTACGGACAGGGTCCGCGCCGTCATTACGCTGCGCAATCCCGACGTAAAGACGGTGGAGGGACTGGTGCTGCGCTACTCGCTGCGTCTGCGCCTCTTAAGGAACGGGGACGCGGAAAGCAAGGCTTTCTGGGGCGTGCCTTTCCGCGTGGAGGAAGTCCGCGTTTCAAGGATCACCCCCGCTTCCGAAAAACAGGTCCAGGTAATGCGTTTCGAGCTGGCCGAGCAGCTTCACAAGCTCAGCGGCAGCGGTTTTTACCCGACCGCCATCAAGATTGAGGTTATGTTATGTCCCCGCCAGGGAGACGTTCCGGACTCCATGCTGCGCGAATCCGAACTTGAGATCCTTAAGCCGTAAGGCCTGGGAATACGGAGCCTAAATGCTTGATATTAAATTTGTCCGCGCCGAACCGGAAAAAGCCCGCTCCGCCATGGGGGGCCGCGGCGCGCGCTACCTGCCCCTGCTTGAACAGATAATACGCGACGACGCAGCCTACCGCGCGGCCCTCGCCGAGATAGAGGAGCTGCGTTCCAGGCGCAACGAGGTCTCAAAAAAGATACAGGCCGCCAAGTCCTCTGGGGACGAGGCAGCCGCGCAGGCGGCAATGTCCGAGGCCAACGCTGCCAAAGAGGCGGTTAAGGCGCGCGAGGAAAAAACCGCCGCGCTGGAGTGCGAACTTAACTCGCTGCTGCTCAGCGTCCCCAATCTGCCGCATGAGAGCGTGGCCCGGGGGGGCGGGCCGGCCGACAATAAAGTCGTCTCCGAGGACGTCTCCGGGCGCCGCCAATTTTCTTTCAAGCCGCTGGACCACCACGCCCTGGGAGAGAGGCTTGGCATACTTGATTTCGAGACCGCGACAAAACTTTCCGGCTCGCGCTTCGCGCTGCTTAAGGGGCAGGGCGCCCGCCTTGAACGTTCCATCATACAGCTCATGCTGGACACGCACACCCTCGAGGGCGGCTATGCCGAGATCTTTCCTCCTTTCCTCGTAACGCCCCAGACCATGACCGGGACCGGGCAGCTGCCCAAGTTCGAGGAGGATCTTTACAAGGTGGCTTCCGAGCCGCCGATGTACCTGATACCCACGGCGGAGGTGCCGCTTACCAATATGTACCGCGGAGACCTGCTTAAGGAGGCCGACCTCCCCAGGAAGTTCACGGCCTACACGGTCTGTTTCAGGCAGGAGGCCGGCTCTTACGGCAAGGATACGCGCGGCCTCATACGCAACCACCAGTTCAACAAGGTGGAGCTGGTCTGGTTCACCCGCCCGGAAGATTCCATGGCCGCGCTGGAAACCCTCCGCGCCGACGCCGAGAAAATACTTATAAAACTGAAGCTGCCGTACCGCGTGGTGGAACTGTGTACCGGCGATATGGGCTTCTCGTCAGCCAAAACCTACGATCTGGAAGTGTGGATGCCGGGCGAAGGCGTTTTCCGGGAGATCTCCTCCTGCTCAAACTGCGGTGATTTCCAGGCCCGCCGCATGAACACGAGGTTCAAGCGCGAAGACGGGAAGAAAACCGAATTCGTCCACACACTGAACGGCTCGGGCCTTGCCGCGGGCAGGACCTTCGCCGCCATACTCGAAAACTACCAGCAGGAGGACGGCTCTGTGGTCGTACCCGAAGCCCTGCGCAAATATATGGGGACGGACGTGATAAAACTATGAGGAACATTATCTTCCTGGCCGTTTTAACGCTGTGCGGCGTCTCCGCGGCCGCGGCCACGCCGAAATACGAGCCGCTCCCGGACGAGCTGCGCGAGCTTTCAAAAAAAGGCATAGACGCCATTTACTCGGTGGATATCGAGGAGGCCAGGAAGAACTTCGAACTGGCGCTGAATAAATATCCGGACCACCCTTTCCCGCATTTCGGCATAGCCATGGTCAAATGGGCCACGCTGGAATATCTGGAGGACGAGTCGAACCCGGCGCTGGGCAAGGAGTACGGAGACCTTACCGACGAGGCCATCGACACCGGGCAGGCGTGGATAAAGAAGCATCCCGGGGACGCCAACGCCTACCTGTGCCTTGGCGGCATGTACGGTTTGCGCGCGCGCCTGGCCGTTCTGCAGCACCACTGGATAAAAGCGTATTTCGACGGCAAGAAAGCCATTTCCAACACCCGCCGCGCCTTGAAGATAGACCCGGAACTTTACGACGCCTACCTGGGCCTGGGTATGTACGAGTATTATTCCGGCACGCTGCCCGGGGTTATAAAGATACTGGCCAAATTCCTGCTTAGCGGCGACGCGCAGAAGGGCATAGAGATGCTCACCGTCTGCAAGGAAAAAGGGTATTTTAACGCGCTGGCGGCTAAACTGCTCCTCATCGAGATCTACACCACCACCGGCAGCCCTTACGCCAACCCGGAACTGGCCGTGAAATGGGCCAGGGAACTGCGCGCCGCCTACCCCGTGCACCCGCAGATGCATTTTGTGGAAATAGTTTCCCTTTTCGAGGACAAACGGTACGACGAGTCCCGGGCGGAGTCGCTTGAATATCTGAAGGCCATTAACGACGGGAAGCCGGCCTACCGCCGGCGTTTCCTGCCCCGCGTGCTTACGGCTATAGGCACCACCTACCTGGCTGTGAACGATTACGCGAAGGCCGCGGAGTATTTCGGCAAGGCGGCGGCCACCCTGAAAGACGACCCGGCGGCGCACCCCGCGCGCTGGGGGGTGTGGGCTATCGTAAGGCTCGGCAATGTCTGCGACCTGACCGGCCAGCGCGCGAAAGCGCTGGAATATTATAAAGAGGCCAGGTCATACAAGGACGAATGGGGCTTTTCCGAATCCATTTCCAAATATATCAAGAAGCCTTTCGCCGCGGCCGAACTGCCGGGCCAGATGCCGCCGCCGTAAAGCCGGTTCCGCAGTATGACACTGGAAGAATTCGAAGATCTGACGGCAAAGGCGCTCCGGCGGTTGCCGCGGGAGTTCCGTTCGCGCCTGGATAATGTCATTATAACCGTGAAGGCGGCGCCTGACAGGGCGCAGGTCCGCAAGTTCGGACCCCGGCTTCTGGGTTTGTACGAGGGAGTGTCGCTGCTCCGGAGGCGGGCCTTCTACAGCGGCGTGATGCCGGATAAAATAACCATCTTCAAGAATAATATAGAGGCGTCCTGCCCGGACGCCGCGCAGACGGAACTGAAAATACGCAATACCGTCATGCACGAGATAGCCCACCACTTCGGTATCAGCGACGAGGAACTTATACAGAAGGGCCTTTACTGATTAACCTGAAAGTTGCGGCTGCAGCTTTCGGGTTATATCGGGTCAGGCTCGGCTCCGAGGAAAATATGCCAGAAACAGAATTTGTAGCCCGCCTCAAAGATGTCACCAAAACCCACATGCTGGACAAGGTCGAGATACAGGCTTTAAAGGGCATCACCGCGGATATCCCCCGGAATAAATTTAATGTCATAATCGGCCAATCAGGCAGCGGCAAATCCACGCTTTTAAACCTTATCGGCTGCATAGATACGCCCACCACAGGCTCGATCGAGGTATGCGGCAAGGATGTGGCCTCTTTTTCCGACGACGAAATGTCGGATTTCCGCGCCCGGCATATAGGCTTTATCTTTCAGACTTTCAACCTTATGCCCGTTTTTTCCGCCTATGAAAACGTGGAATATCCGCTTTTGATAAACAAAACTCCCGCCGGAGAGCGCAGGGAGCGCGTGCTGGCCACGCTTGAAAAGGTGGGGCTTGTAGATCACCGCGACAAATTTCCCAACGAACTAAGCGGCGGCCAGCGGCAGCGGGTGGCCATAGCCCGCGCGCTCGTCAAAAACCCCGAGATGGTGCTGGCGGACGAGCCCACCGCCAATCTGGACCACCGAACCGGCACCGAGATAATAGAACTTATGCAGAACATCCAGGCTAAGGACAAAACGACCTTTATCTTCTCCTCCCACGACAAAAACCTCATCACCAACGCCGAGGATCTGTTCATGATAATGGACGGCGTGATATTATGAAGACCCTTCAGATAGCTTACCGCAATATCTGCCGCAATAAGCGGCGCTCGCTGATGACCGTGCTGGCCATAGCGGTCAGCAGCGCCTCCGTTCTTCTTTTCGGCGGGAATATCTCATCGATAATCTACACGCTCCAGACCGGCTATGTAAGGACCTCCGGACATATCCACATATATAAGGAAGGTTATTCAAAATACGGCGCGACAAACCCCTCCGCGTACGGGATGGAAGACTACGGGAATATCACGCGGATCGTGGATTCGGACCCCGTAGTTAAACCGCAGCTGCGTCTTGTGATGCCGTTCCTGGCGTTCCAGGGGATAGCCGGCAATTTTACGGCCGACACTTCGCAGTCTTTTTTCGGCATGGGGATAGTGCCTTCGCTGTTCGAGAAATTGATGACCTGGGATCAATACCACCTGAAGGTCACAAAGGACGAAGTTGCCACCGGGCTTAAAGACGAGGATCTCTCGGGCGGGGTTATCGGCTACGGCATGGCCGAGAGGCTGAACCTTTGCGGAGATCTGCAGCTGGCGGACTGCGCGGTTCCTCCCGCCAGGAAAGAGCCGGCGGACTCCGCCCCCGCCGAGGATTTCAGCGCGCTCACGCGGGACGATTTCCCGCCACAGGCCTCCGGCAAAGCCGCCGCCACGGCGCGCCTGGACCTGCTCGCGGCCACTTCCGGGGGGGCACCTAACGTGGTTTCCGTCAATCTGCGCAAGGCTATGAAGATGGGCTCAAAGGCTTTTAACGAAGGGCTGATAATAATGAACCTCGACCTGGCGCAAAAACTTATCAGCGGCCGGGGAACAAAAAAGGTTACCGGGCTTATGGTTCAGCTTAACCGCACAGACAATACCGAGCTTGTCAGGCGGCGCCTGCAGCAGATACTGCCGCAAAACACCTACGAAGTGAAAACCTTCGGCGAGGTCCGGCCCATGTACGGGCAGACCATATCGATGTTCCTGACCATCTTCGGGTTCATGGCGCTGATAATGGGCGTGATCGTTCTTTTCACAACGATAAACACGATGTCCATGAGCGTGATGGAGCGCATCAGCGAGATCGGCACCGCGCGCGCGCTGGGGCTGAGACGCTCGGCCATTATCAAGCAGTTCGTCGGAGAGGGTTTCCTTCTGGGGACATTCGGCGCCACGCTCGGCGTCGCGGCGGCGCTGGCGGTGAGCTTTGTGATCAACGTGATGGAGATAACCTGGACTCCGCCGGATTACGCCAACCCTGTTCTTCTTTCCATTCACATGTTCTTGCAGCCGCTCTTTTTGCCGTGCTGCTGGCTGGGGCTTATCGCGGTGGCGACGCTGTCTTCGGTGATCCCGGCCCGTAACGCCGCACGCATGGCCATCGTCGACGCGCTGAGGCATAACTGACCGGAGATCAAATGACACGTCTTCTTTCGCTCGCTGTTTTAACATTTCTCGCGGCGCCGTCCTGTCCGGCTGAAACCGTCAAAACGGCCGAAGCTGTCATCGCCGAATCCGACGCCGTGCGCAACCCGGACACGCCTTTCAGCACGGTGGTTTCCCTGACGGAATACCGGAACGGGAAAAAAGAGAACGCGATGTCGCTGAACGTGTATTCCAAAGAGAACCCCTCCTCCGGGCAATACCGCACCCTGGCTCTTTTTCTTAACCCGCCGAAAGATAAAGGCAAAGTCATGCTGAAGAACGGCGCGGAGCTCTGGTTTTACGACTCCGTTTCCAAATCCAGCGTGCGCATTTCCCAGCAGCAGAGGCTTATGGGCCAGGCCTCCAACGGCGATGTCATGACGGCGAATATGCGTAAAGATTACGCGGCCGCGCTGGCCGGGGAAGAGACAATAGCCGATTCCGCGAGGGCAAAGGTGTTGTGCAATAAGCTGAACCTTACGTCCCTGGGCGATTCTAATTATTACCGCGTGGAATACTGGGTCGCTAAAGAGGATTCCCGTCCGATAAAAGGTAAATTCTATTCGGACAGCGACAGGCTTCTCAAGATAGTCTATTTCGGCGGCTATAAAACGGAATTGGGGAGGGCGCGGCCTACGGAGGCCATCATTATCGACGGCATAGACCCGAAGCTCGTGACTAAAATGCTTTTCAGTAATTACGCGGAAAGGAAAATACCAGAAGAATGGTTTCAAAAAGAATATCTTCCGCGCTTCAAAGGGGATTGATCGCCGCGGCGGTTCTGGGCCTGTGCGGGCAAAGCGGCTTTGCCGGCCAGGATGAAGACCTGGACCTGATCCCGGACTCCGTTTCCTCGGCGCAAACCGCGCCGCCGGCCGCACCGGCAGGCGGAGGGAATTCTTTTAAATTCTTTATCGAGGACGAAGCCCAGGCAAATTCCCCGCGGAGCCACCCGCTTATCCCCCTGCCGGACAAATATGTCCCGGCCTGGTCGAACCGGTTTACCCTTTACGGCAGGATGGATATAAGGCTGTCGCCCGCCCTGAACCTGACCGTGGCGGACCGCTTCAACCACCTGTCGGACAGATATTCGGATTTCCCTTCCGGCGTGGTGCAGAACGACCTCAGCGAAGCGTATCTCAGCTGGAATATCTGCCGCGAGAATTACCTGGATGTAGGGCGGATAAACCTGAAGAGCGGCGCGGCTATCGGGTTCAACCCGGCCGACTTTTTCAGGAAGAACTCGGTCAGCCTAAGAACCTCGGAAGACCCCGTGGTGCTGCGCGAGAACCGCCTCGGCACGGTAATGGCCAGGGTACAGAGCATTCTTCCTTTCGGCGCCCTGACGCTTGCCGCCGCGCCCGAGATATCGGACAAACCAGGCAGACTGATAACCGATAAGAGCAGCTTCGCGCTGGCCCTGGACCGGACGAACGCCTATCCCCGCTACCTTGGCAAAATAAGTTCTTCATATAAAGGGATCAGCTCCGACCTGCTGTATTATAACGAAAATTCCGACTCCTTTTTCGGCGCGAATGTGTCGCGCTCCGCGGGCGAGAAACTGGTCTTTTACTGCGAATGGAGCGGCGGGCGCAGGTACAGCCTGACTACGGACGCGCTGCTCTACGACGCGAAGCTGTACGGCGTGGACGGATCGCGCTACGCTTACGCGGTGCCGGGAGATTCGCGCAAACGCTTCCGCAATCAGGCCGTCGCCGGGTTTTCGTATACCGAAAGCGCCCGCAAACGAAGCACTTTTGTCGAGTATCATTATAACGAAGCCGGTATGACGCGCGCCGATTGGAAAAACTGGTATTACGCCGGGTATATAGAGCGCTTGATAACTTTCCCGGAGCTGGCCCCCGTGTACGCGCTGGTAAACACGGCGCTTTGGTCTATACGCGACTACGCCCAGCGGAGCATGGAACCCGTTACGCGCCAGCAGATCTTTATCCGCAACCAGTGGCAGGAAGCCTTCACGAAAAGGCTGGACTTGGCCGACCTGCTGCAGGTCAACCCCCTGGACCGCAGTTTTTTCGCGCAGTCCTCCGCCAAGTACAATCTGAACGATAATTTATCCCTGAATCTCACGCTTTATTTTTACGCGGGCGCGCAGCGCAGCGAATACGGCAGCGTAAACAAGTGGAACGCCATAAAAACCGGACTGACTTATTTGTTTTAACGGAGAAATATGAAAAAACCGGACCGACTGGTAATTCGCAATACAACTCCCGCCGAAATGGACTTTGTTATAGCGTGGGCGGCGCGGGAAGGCTGGAACCCGGGCCTTCGCGACGCCGAATGTTTCCTGGCCGGGGATACGAGCGGTTATTTTATCGCGGAAGCGGACGGCAAGCCGGCCGGCTGTATTTTTGCGATAAACTTCAGCGCAGACCTGTGTATGGGCGGGGTTTTTATCGTCGATCCCGAGTACCGCGGAGGCAGGATAGGCGTAGCCCTGCAAAAAAGGGCGGCTCTGCACGCGGGGAAAAGGACGATCGGCTTCGACGCCGTGGAGCATAAGGTGAAAAACTACGGTTTTTTCGGGTTCAAACCCGCCTATAAGATCGTTCGTTCGGAAATGCCTGCGCGTCCCGCGGGGAAAGATATTGAAACGGTTGACCTGACTTTATACCCGTTCGATAAATTCAAGGCCTATGACGGCAAATATTTTCCAGCTGACCGCTCCAGGCTGATGGCGGAATGGATAAAGCAGAAGCCCTCGGGCGCGGCGCTGGGAATTCTAAAGAACGGCGAACTCGCCGGCTACGGGGTCATCCGCAAAGCGTGTACGGGCTACCGCATAGAGCCGCTGTACGCCGAGAATCCCGGTATCGCGGAGGATCTGCTCCTGGCGCTGGCCGGGCGCGCTGAGCCCGGCGCCCCGGTTTACCTCAATATTCCCATGGTGAACGCCGCCGCCCGCGCGCTGGCTGAAAAGTACGGCATGAAGCCGGCGATCCAGCTGGTAAGAATGTACAACCGCGTAATGCCGGAGAATCCTCTGCTGCAGAACGTCTACAGCCAGATGGGATAAAATAACCGTTTCCAGGGATAATACCGGGGCGTCCTGCCCGGGCGCCGCGCAGGCGGAGAAAATCCGCGATACCGTCATGCGCGGGACAGCCCGCCGCTTCGGGATCGGCGGGGAGGAACTTGTACAGAGGGGGCTTTACTGACTAGTCGTCTTTTTTGGGGAATTTGCGTATCCTGATGCCGTCCTTGCCGATGTGGATCTCCTTGCCGTCCTTTATAACGTGTATCTCGCCGTTGGTTATCTTTACCGTCTTCGGGCCGTTCTTGCCGTTTTCCTCGATATCCACGTCCTGCATCCCGAACTTGCCGAGCATGCCGGTTATCATGCCGGCCAGGCCGCCCATTCCCTTGAAATCTTTTTGGCCGGCTTTCTCCCGGCCCGTGTCTCCGCCTTTCGGGGCGTCCCCGTTTTTATCGCCGGCTCCGGCCCCCGGGGCGTAAGCCGCGGCCGGAGGCTCCGGGGTGACCGGGTCTTCGCGCAGCACCTTGTAAACCTTTATCTTTTCGGCTATGCCTTTGAACTGCCTGTAGCCTATTTCGCTTGAGGGCACCTCGTTCTTGTTCATCGAAAGGTACACGGATTCGGTAAAGAACACTTCCCCCGCCTCGGCTATGCCTTCTATGCGGGAGGTGATGTTGACCGCGTCGCCGAAAATATCGCCGCTCCCGTCGATGGAGACCTCGCCGGAGTTGATGGCCACGCGTATGTCTATGCGGTCGTCTTCGGCCTTGCCTTTGTTGTACGACTCCAGGGCCTCCTGCACGGCCATGCCGCAGAGGACCGCGTCGGTGGAGCTTTCAAAAGTCACCAGGAAGGCGTCGCCTATGGTCTTTACCACCCTGCCGCGGTATTTTTCTATTACCGGCAGCACAAGGGCGTTGTGGGCGTTCAGCATCTCCTTTATCTGTTCCCGGGATTTGCGGGAGGTCTTCTCCGTAAAACCTTTAATGTCCGTCAGCATCACGGCGAGGTTCATCGCTCTCATTTTTCCTCCTGTACCGCTTCCGCGCGGCGCAGGTAGCCGGCGGCGCCGGTTATCCTTACCGTAACGATATCCCCGGGCTTTAAAGCGGGAACACTTTTTCTCCCCGCGGGGCGCTTAACTTCAACCCGCCCGTCTATCTCGGGCGCGTCGCGGTAGGTGCGGCCGAAGCGGGGGGAGTCCATCAGCACCTCCAGTTTCTTTCCTTTCAGGCCTGCGTTGAAGCCGTCTATCACTTCGCTCTGGGCTCTCACCAGCGCCTCCGCGCGCTCGGCCTTAACCTTTTCCGGCACCTGGTCCGGCATGGCGGCTGCGGGCGTGCCGTTTTCCCGGGAGTAGGGGAACACTCCCATGTTGTCGAAGCGGGTTTCTTTTACGAAGGCCAGAAGTTTCGCGAAATCTTTTTCCGTTTCTCCGGGGAAACCGGTTATGAAATTGGTGCGGAGCGCTATGCCCGGCATGGCGCGGCGCAGTTCGGCTATCTTCGCCCTTATGGACTTCTCGGTCGATGAGCGGTTCATCCGCCGGAGGACAGCGTCGGAAATGTGCTGCAGGGGCATGTCCAGGTAGCGGGTTATGCTTTCGTTGGCCTTCATTACCGCTATCAGTTCTCCGGTGAGGCGCTCCGGGTAGACATACATGAGCCGCCACCACTTCACGCTTTTTATCTTCACCAGCTCGGCCAGCAGCCCGGTCAGGCGCGGCCGGCCGTAGAGGTCGGTTCCGTAGGAAGTGGTGTCCTGCGCTATCAGGGAGATCTCGACCGCCCCGCTGGCGGCGAGGCGCGAGGCTTCTTCAACCACGGCCTCCACAGGCTTTGAGCGGAAAGGTCCGCGGATAGAGGGTATCAGGCAGTAGGCGCAGCGGTTATTGCAGCCGTCGGCTATTTTCAGATAGGCGCTGTGCGCGGCCGTAAGGCGCATTTTTAAGCGGGGGGCCTGGATGGGGCCCCGGGCCGGGAATATGTAGCTCATGCCTTTTTCCAGCGCTTCGGCGGCTTTGGAAAGGGCGTTTATGCCCACGACCGCGTCGAGGCCGGGGAAACGCTTCAGCAGGGACTCTTTCTCGCGCTCCACCAGGCAGCCGGAGACCATCACCTTTGAAAGTTTTCCGCCCGCCTTCAAGGCCAGCAGCCGGCGTATCTCGCCCTCGGATTCCTCGACGGCGGAGCCCAGGAAGGCGCAGGTGTTGACCAGCGCCGCGTCGGCGCCGTCCTCCGTGGCCGTAAGTTCCCAGCCGGCGGCGGCAAGTTCCCCCGCCATCACCTCGGCGTCCGACAGGTTCTTGGGGCAGCCCAGGCTGGCTATGAATATTTTTGGCATAAAGGGAGCGTGTGACGGGTTTAATGCGCCGGCTGCCGGCCGGTCGCCGGGGGCCGCGGTTTAGCTTGCCGGGTCCCGCTATTTCCGCGCGGGTTTCGCTTTAGCCGCGGTTTTTAGTTTCGCGGCCACGGCTTCCCCTATCAGGGAAAGATTGTCCACCACCGTGGCTCCCGATCTTTTCAGGGCTTCCACTTTTGAGGCGTGCGTTCCGGCGTTCCCCTCCACTATGGCGCCAGCGTGGCCCATGCGGCGTCCGGGGGGGGCGGTTTTCCCGGCCACAAAACAGAAGACCGGCTTGGTCATGCTTTTCTTTATGTAGTGGGCGGCGTCTTCTTCGGCCGAGCCGCCTATTTCGCCTATCATTATCACGGCCTCGGTCTGGTCGTCAGCCTGGAAGAGCTTGAGCGTGTCCACGAAATTCAGACCCTGCACCGGGTCCCCGCCTATGCCTACCACGGTGGACTGGCCAAGGCCCTGGTTAGTCACCTGCCAGACCGCCTCGTAGGTGAGCGTGCCGGAGCGGGAGACCACGCCCACGGACCCCTTGCGGTGTATATAGCCCGGCATTATACCGGCCTTGCATTCCCCGGGTGTTATGACCCCGGGGCAGTTGGGTCCCACCAGCGTGACGTGTCCGCCGGAGGCGTTCATCGCTTTAAGGCGCTTCTTCACGCGCACCATGTCGAGCACGGGTATGCCCTCGGTGATGCAGATGATGACCTCCACCCCCGCCGCGGCGGCTTCCAGTATGGAATCTGCCGCGTAAGGGGGGGGGACGAAGATAAGCGAGGCGTTGGCCCCGGTGGCCGCCACGGCTTCCCGCGCGGTGTTGAACACCGGCTTGCCGAGGTGGTGCGTTCCGCCTTTCCCGGGGGTTACCCCGCCGACTATGGCGGAGCCGTATTCAAGGCACTGCTGGGCGTGGAAAGAGCCCTGGGCGCCGGTAAAGCCATGTACCAGCAGTTTGGTTTTATTGTTTAAAAGTATGGACATCTCGTTTCTCCTGTTGTCGGGCGCCCGGTGCGGGCGCAGCACGTAAGATCCGGCCAGCCGGGCGCGCCGGCGGGCTTATTTCGCCGCTTTTACCGCTTTTTGCGCGGCCTCCCAGAGAGAGTCGGCCTGCTCCAGTTTCATCCCGGACCTGGCCAGTATCGCTTTGCCTTCCTTGACGTTCGTGCCCTCCAGGCGCACTATAAGCGGCACGCCTATTTTAACTTTCCTGGAGGCCTCCACCACGCCGGAGGCTATGTTGTCGCATTTCATGATGCCGCCGAAAATGTTCACAAGCACTGTCTTCACCTTCGGGTCCCTGAGTATTATCTGGAAAGCGTCCGTTATCTGTTCCACGCTGGCGCCGCCTCCCACGTCCAGGAAGTTAGCGGCGTCTCCGCCGGCGAGCTTCACGGTGTCCAGGGTCGCCATGGCGAGGCCGGCGCCGTTCACCATGCAGCCGATGTCGCCGTCCAGGCCTATATAGTTTATTCCTATGGCTTTGGCTTCGCGTTCTATCCCGGAGGCCTCGTGGTCGGTTTTAGCCGCCAGGTCCTTGTGCCTGAACAGCGCGTTGTCGTCCGTGACTATTTTAGAGTCTATAGCGACCAGCCTGCCGTCGCCGGTTATCACCAGCGGGTTTATCTCGACGAGGTTCGCGTCCAGGTCTATGAAGATCTTTACCATCTGCCTGGCGAGGCGCGTGAAGTCGCGGAAATTGTTCTGGGGTATTTTCAGGTCGAAGGCGAGCTGCCGGGCCTCGTAGTCCAGCAGGCCGGCTTCCACGTCCACCGGCACCTTTATTATCTTCTCGGGGTGGCTGTGCGCCAGTTCTTCTATGCTCATCCCGCCTTCCGCGGAGGCTATTATGGCCGGGCAGGACTCCTTGCGGTCCATCACCACCGAGATATATATCTCGCGGGTTATTTCGCAGGCCTCCTCCACCAGCACTTCCCCGACCGTCAGGGCCTTTCCCTGCGTCTGGTGCGTCGCCATTTTCATGCCCAGCATCTTCCCGGCCAGTTCACGGGCTTCCGCCGGGGTCTTTGCCAGCTTCACGCCCCCGGCCTTGCCGCGGCCCCCGGCCAGCACCTGCGCCTTGACTACCCAGGGCCCGGGGCCTTCCAGGCGGAGCTTGTCCGGGCTGTCGCCCAGCTTTATCACGCCGCAGAGTTTTTGTATGGGGATCTTGTAGCGCCCGAAGATCTCCTTGCCTTCGTATTCCAGAAGCTTCATAAATTTCTCCAGTATTCCCCGCGTTCCGGGGCCGCGTGTTTGAACCCCGTAAATATAATTTGTAGTATAATTTCAGGCTTAAAGTCCAGCCTAAAACAACTCTGTTTTCCCGGTCAAAAACGGATTTCAAGGGGTGCCAGTATGAATAAAGCCAGAAAGAACAGGAACGTCAACATCAGCGAGCTCAGTTCGGCCACGGTGCGCTTCGCCGGGGATTCGGGCGACGGCATACAGCTCGTGGGCAGCCAGTTCGCTAACGCCACCGCGGTGGCCGGCAACGACCTCAGCACGCTCCCGGATTACCCGGCGGAGATCCGCGCCCCGGCCGGCACGCTGGCCGGCGTCAGCGGCTTCCAGATAAGCTTCGGGGACGACTCCGTCATGACCCCCGGCAATAAGCCCAACGTCCTCCTGGTCATGAACCCGGCCGCACTGGCCGTCAATTTGAAGAACCTCGAGAAGGGCTCCGTGGTAATAGCCAACTCGGACGCCTTCTCGCCCGCGGCCCTGGAAAAGGCCGGCTACGCCTCCAACCCCCTCGAGGACGGAAGCCTCGACAACTACCGCGTCATCGGGGTGCCGGCGAACACGATGACGGAGAACGCCCTTAAGGACTCGGGCCTGCCCAAGGCCCAGGCGCTCAAGTGCAAGAATTTCTACATGCTGGGCATAATGTTCTGGATGTACGGCCTGCCGCTGGGCCCCACCCGGGAATGGATAAAGACCAAGTTCAAGAAGTCCGCGGACGTGGCCGCGGCTAACGCCAAGGTGCTGGAGGCCGGCTACGACTACGCCGAAACCACCGAGATCTTCGACGCGCGCTTCCAGACCAAGAAAAGCCCCGTGGCGCCCGGGAAATACCGCAACCTTACGGGGAACGAGGCGGCCGCCTACGCCCTGATCACCGCGGCGAAGCTCCTTAAAAAGAAGCTGTTCTACGGCTCCTACCCCATCACCCCCGCTTCCGAGATACTGCACACCCTGGCCAAGCACCGCGCCAACGACGTGGTCGTGTTCCAGGCCGAGGACGAGATCTCCGCCATGTGCTCCACCATCGGCGCGGCCTTCGGCGGGGAACTGGCCGCCACAGGCACCAGCGGTCCCGGCCTCTCGCTCAAGGTGGAGGCTCTGGGACTTGCCGTGATAGCCGAACTGCCCATGGTCGTGATCGACGTGCAGCGCGGCGGTCCCTCAACGGGCCTGCCCACCAAGACCGAGCAGTCGGACCTGCTCCAGGCCGTCTACGGCCGCCACGGCGAATGCCCGCTGGTGGTGCTGGCCGCCTCAAGCCCCGCTGACTGCTTCACTACCACGCTCGAAGCCGCGCGCATAGCGGTAAAGTACATGACCCCCGTCATAGTGCTTTCCAACTCCTACCTGTCCAACGGCTCGGAGCCTTTCCGCATCCCTAAGCTCTCCGAGCTCCCCAAATTCCAGGTAAGCCCGCTGCCTTCACCCGAGAACTTCCAGCCTTTCATGCGCGACCCGGAAACTCTGGCCCGCCCCTGGGCCTGGCCCGGCCTCAAAGGCTACGAGCACCGCATCGGCGGCCTTGAGAAGGCCGAGGGCACCGGCGCCATCAGCTACGACCCGGAGAACCACGAACGCATGACCAATTTGCGCGCGGAAAAAGTCGCCAGGGTCGTGAAGGAGATCCCGCCTACCAAGATCTTCGGGGTTCCGGAAGGCGAGCTGCTGGTGGTGGGCTGGGGTTCCACCTACGGGGCCATAACCTCGGCCGTCACCGAGGCCCGGCGCGCCGGGTTCAGCGTATCGTCCATACACATACGCAACATCTTCCCGCTTCCTCCCGACCTCGGAGCCGTAATGCGCCGCTTCCGCAAGGTGCTGGTCCCCGAGGAGAACTCCGGCCAGCTGCGGATGCTGCTGCGCTCCGAGTTCATGCGCGAGCCGCTGGGCCTGAACAAGATGCAGGGCCAGCCGCTTAATTCCGAGGAAGTGCTCACCAAGATAAAGGAAGTTCTGAGGGGGAATTGACATGGAAAACACAAAACTTACGGCCAAGGATTTCTCCTCTAACCTCCCGGTGAAATGGTGCCCCGGCTGCGGCGACTTCGCCATACTCAACATGATACAGAAGACCCTGGCCGGCATGGGGCTGCCCCACGAGAAGTACGCCGTCGTCTCCGGCATAGGCTGCTCCAGCCGCTTTCCGTATTACGTGAACACCTACGGGTTCCACTCCATACACGGCCGCGCCCCGGCCATCGCCACCGGGCTGAAACTGTCCAACCCGGACCTTTCGGTCTGGGTGATAACCGGCGACGGCGACGGGTTATCCATCGGCGGCAACCACATGCTGCACGCCATACGCCGCAATATCGGCCTCAAGATAGTCCTGTTCAATAACCGCATCTACGCGCTCACCAAGGGCCAGGCTTCCCCCACCACCCAGCCCGGAACCCGCACCAAGACCACGCCTCTGGGCAGCATAGACTATCCTTTCATCCCGGCGCGCTTCGCGGTGGGCCTGGACTGCACCTTCGTCGCGCGCGGCATAGACACGGACATAGCCGGCACCTCGGCCATACTAGAGCGCGCCGCCGGTCACAACGGCACCACTTTCGTGGAAATATTGCAGAAATGCGTGCCTTTCTCCGACAAGGAGTTCGACCCGCTCAAGGACCCCGCCGCCAGGGAGGATGTGCTGCTGCGCGTGGCGCACGGCAAGCCGCTGGTGTTCGGGCGGGACAGGAATAAGGGTATAGCTTTCCGGAACTTCAGGCCGGAGATAGTGGAATTCTCGGGGAAAGTCCCGGACGAGATAGCCGTTTACGACGAGACCAACGCCGAGATGGCCTACCTGATAAGCGGCTTTACCCAGCCCGAGCTGCCGCTGCCGGTGGGCGTTTTCAGGGCGACCCGCAAGCCCTCTTTCGAGGAACTTTATTACGACCAGGTAAAAGCCGTGGGCGACACCAGGGGACACGAACTTGAGACGCTGCTCGCCGGCCCTGACGCCTGGGAGATAAAGTAGCGCCGCCGCCGATAAGCGGCGGATTCTTTACAGGCGGATTTGTTTTATTTTCACGGCCTTGCTCGCGCACCGGCAGCCCCGCCATTTCAGGCGCGGCTGCCGCGGCCCGGGCTAAAGCTGGGTCACTTGCACGGAATCAAAGGATGCTTTGCCCGCGTTCCAGGTGCGGAAGCCGCCCCCGCCCGTGGCGAAGGTGGAATCAGAGAAGCTCATTATCAGCTGGTTATCCATATAAATTTTCTGCACCGCGCCCACAACGCTTATGGTTATCTGGTGCGGCGTGGAATATGTCTGGAATCCCGCCGGCATCGAGACAGTCTGAAAGGGCTGGGATTGTTCTACCCCGTTTATTACTTTCCTCACGTTAAATGAATTTCCCCAGCCCGGATCGTACTGGAAGCAGTAGCCGCTGATATTGGCATTCCCGTTCGCCCTGTAGTAAATGCCGAAGCCCTGCCCGGAAGAAAGCGTCGCGGTAGTTGTAAGCGAATAATCCGTCCAGTCAGCGGAGCCGAAAGCTATCCTGGCCTCCGACCCCGTAGTTGTATTTGACAGTTTTCCCGCGGCGGTGTCCCAGCCGCCCAGGAGCGCTTTAAGGCCGGTCATGTCGTTAAAGTCGGATGAATAAAGCGCCAAGGGGTCAGCCGCGTAGGGCCAGTCGTGGACCGTGCAGCCCATATTGACCGGGGCGGTGGTGCTTATCCAGATATACTGCCCGCGCGAGGAGCACTTCGGGACCCGGTCTATATACCTGGCCTGGTAAAGCGTGTCCAGCGACGCGCTGGGCTGGTCGATGTGATCCAGGCGGTAGCGCTCTTCGGCCCGCTCCAGGATGGTCCGGTTCGCCAGGCACTCCGCGGCCCTGCTCTTATCCAGCAAAGCCGCCATCCTGGGCGCTGCCTTTACGGCAAGGATGGTTAAAATGGCCACCACGACCATTATTTCGAGCAGGGTGAAAGCTTCCCTATTTTTCCAGGAACGGGATGATGGTTTTATTGTCGGCATAAAGTTTTTTCGCCTTGTGCGCCGCGGGATTTGGACAACTGACTTTGCTCCCGGAGATGATATACGCCTTCCCCGAAACCGGACAGAATAAGCGCGGCAACATCTTCCCGCCTTTCCTCATGGCCGCCGCCATGGTCCAGAGGTTGTTTATGCAGCGGTCCGCCGCCGAATCCGTCGCGTATGAGCCGAACCTCAGAGGCTGCCGCTCAAACCGTATGCTCCTCAGTTCCGGGATACTGCGGTATACAATAAACGCCGCAGCGAGGAAAAACACGGCGCTTAACGCGGCTTTCCAGGGGAACACTTTCCTCTTCAGGTTTTCCTCTTTTTCGGCGGCGTTTTTCTTAAGGGCGATAGTGGTTTCCGCCGCCATTATTTGCGCGGCAAAAGAGTCCGGGCCCTGCGGCTGATTTTTTTTGTTATTTGTTTCCATAGAGTATCTCCCGAGAGTATGTGACGTACATAGTACAAATAAGCGGCCAGCGGCGGCAATTTTACCGGGAAAACCGCGGCAGCCCCGGAAAAGCTGCCCCGCTTCAGCGATTTATAGCCGTTTTATTTGCAGGGTGCTGATGTCTATTTTGCTGGCGGGCGTTATGGTGTGGTAATACCACTGGGAGGTCGCTATATCATACCAAAGGTCCCAGGCGGGATTTACAACCCTGTTTACTCCGTCAACTCCGGTAACGCTTATCTGCCACCCGCTGCCGGATTTTATGGAAATCCGGTTTCCGCCGGCTCCATAGATGAATCCATCATAAGCTACGCCGGACCAATCCGCCGGGTTAAGCCCCAGATCCGTATAGCGGTAATCGCCAAAACTTCTGGGCCACCTGCCGTTGGTGTTAAAAAAATTTTGCATGAGAGCTATCATGTTTCCGGTTATTTCGGAGAAGGTCGAGCCGAGGGGTGTCAGGGGCGAGGGAGGCGAGGCTGTCGGCCAATCATGGACCGTGCAGCCCATATTGACCGGGGCCGCCGTGCTTATCCAGATATACTGCCCGCGCGAGGAGCATTTCGGGGCCCGGTCTATATACCTGGCCTGGTAAAGGGCGTCGAGCGACGCGCTGGGCTGGTCG
>CAISZM010000031.1 GCA_903889965.1 uncultured Elusimicrobia bacterium | reverse complement strand
TCCCCAAAGCGGCCGTCTGATACGCATAGCGCCTGTCACGGCACCTGCACAAGCATTGGCTTCAGAGTAACCCCATGCCCGGCCCTCGGCTGTTTTACCTGCGGGAAACCCGGACGCCCTTTATTTTCTTCTTCGCCGCGCGGAGGCGGCGCATGGTTATTTCTATATCGCGCAGGTCAAGTCCGGTGCGGCCGTAATGCGCGTGCTCGATCGGGGAATCGGGACAGATATACGTGCCCCGGCTCACGCCGCGCGGATCTTTTGCGAGACCCAGCCAGATAAGCCAGGGCTTCATATCAGAAAAATCTTTGGCCATAACCTCGGGATTGGAACGCATGATGGCCCGCGCGTCCCCGAAACCATCCAGTACCGCGCCGCTGTGATAGCCCGCCTCTTTGGCGGCTTCCACGTCCCGGTGCGTGTCGCCTATCACGAACACCTCGCGCTCCTTTATCTTCGCGCCGGCTATCTTCTCCGCGCGTTCGACCGCTTTCCTGAGCACTTCGCTGCGGTGGTGCGAGTCGCAGCCATAGCCGCCGAAGGCGAAATGTCTCATCAGGCCGGATGGTTCCAGCTTTATAAAAGCTCCGTTCTTGAGATTGCCGGTACCAAGCCCTATCATCACCCCGGCGCGGCCCGAGATCTTCGCCAGGAATTTTTCCACGCCTTTAACCTTGGAATAGTTCTTCGCCTTTACCGAAGCCGCCACTTCCAGGGGCAGCCTGTCTACGTATTTATGGGTCAGTTCCGCCATTTCCTTTTTGCTGGGCTTGCGCCCCGCTCCGGCGCGGAAAGCGTTCTCAAAATTAGCCTTATCCGTGGCGCCCTGCAGCTGGAACGATTCGCAGGCCTTCGGGTGGCCGGTCATGGCCTTCACGGCGTGGTTCAGCGCGCGGGCGCCGGCACCGCCGGCCTTAATGAGGGTGCCGTCGATGTCGAAAAGTATTATTTTCATTCGTTTCCTTGGGTCGCCCGTGTCCCGGGCTGAAGCGGCTAGCGGCCGGCAATGCGGCCAGGGGCCCGGTAAACTATCTTCCCCTTCTTTACGGTGAGCAGGTTCTGGTTGGCCCCGAAGTAATAGCAGAGCTCGCGGTAGTCGTCAGCCTCGAAGAAGGCCAGGTCGGCCTGCCTGCCGGCTACTATCGCTCCAGCGCGGTCGCCTATGCCGAGGGCCCAGGCACCGTTGACGGTGGCGGCGCAGAGCGCCTCCTCCGGGGTCATCGCGCAATGAGTGCAGGCGGCGGACAGGACGAACTGCATATTCCAGCACGGGCAGGTGCCGGGGTTAAAATCGGTGGCCAGGGCCACCGGCACGCCCTCGGAGATTATCTCCCTGGCCGGCGGGTATTTGGACGCGCCGAGGTAAAAATTGGACGCGGGCAGCAGCGTGGCGATTACGCCGGCTTCGCGCATGGCCGCTATGTCCTCGGCGAAGACGTGGTCGGCGTGGTCCGCGCTTATCGCGCCTGCGGCCGCCCCGGCCCTGGTACCGCCGTAGTTCGAAAGCTGCTCCGAATGCACTTTTGGTATCAGGCCAAGGCGCCTCGCGGCTTTAAGGTACGCGACGGTCTGCTCCGGTGTGAAATAGCCCCTCTCGCAGAAGATGTCGGCGAAAACGGCGAGTTTCTCCTTCGCCGCGCGGGGCAGTATCTCCTCCGTCGCGTAGTCCAGGTATTTCTGGGCGTCGCCGTTGAATTCAGGGGGCACGCCGTGCGCCGCCAGCAGCGTGGGGATCATTTCAAGCGGCGTGCGCTTGGCGGCTTCGCGCACCGCGCGGAGCATTTTCAGCTCGGACTCCAGGCTGAGACCGTAGCCGCTCTTGACTTCTGCCGTGGTGGTGCCGCATTCGAGAAAACGCGCGGCACGCGCGGCAAGCTGGGCCGCCATCTCGGCCTGCGGCTGCCTGCGCACCGCTCCGACGCTTGAGACTATCCCTCCGCCGGCGGCCCTTATCTCCTCGTAGGAGGCTCCGGCCGTTCGCATGGAAAAATCCTTAAGGCGCGGCTCGGCGAATACCGCGTGGGTATGGCTGTCCACAAAACCCGGCAGGCAGATGCCGTTCACTTCCACTTTCCTGGCTTTCTTGGCCAGGGGGTGGCGCGCTACGGCGGCGCGGGGCCCGGCGGCCTCTATCACGCCTCCATTCACCAGCACCGCGGCGTTATCTACCAAGCCGGTCTCGCGCATAGCCGCCCCCGCGCGTGGAGCATTGTCCCCGGCGAAGGTCAGGAGTTGTTTTATCCCGCTAAAAAGTATAGCCATAATTGTCCCTCGAAGTCTCCCGGGCGG